>JBPCUG010000328.1:0-4240 GCA_051011275.1 Cyclobacteriaceae bacterium
CTATAACTCTGCTTTGGCGTCTGTTTTTGGATCTGATCAGCAGTTTCTTGCTGCATTTTCTCGATCCGAGTCATCAACGCCTCGGTTTGCCTGTCGTGGCGGGTCTGCATGTGTTTCATGCTTCGACGCATGGCGCCGACATCCATCATGTTGTCATCATCGAGACCGTCTAATGGATCTATATCACCCGACTTATTCGCCTTCAATGAAACATTGGTAAGATCTTCAATTTGCTTAGAAAGAGCAGATATCTTTTTCTGCATCTTCTGAAGACCGCCATCGAAATTGTGGCTTTCATGAGTCGGCTTACTTTTTTCAGCCGTTTCAGCCAAGAGAGCATCTAAGACTTCTTCTTGGGTCTGCTCTTTTTCGACAGTTTCAGATTCATTGCCGGCACTAGATTCCTCAGGCTTGTTTTCACCCTTGGTTTCGGTGACCTGCGAGTTTTCCTGATTTTGCCCATCTGTTTCGTTCGAACTTGTTTGCTTATCCATAGTGAAAGCTACTTCTGTTTCGTTTGCTCGATTGATCTGTCAAACAGCTAATAGTCTGCCTTACAGCTCGAAAATTAACTTGTGGGCTCGATCACATCTGCCTCAGAAAAATCTCCGGCAGCACCGGTCATCCCAACCGTTGGAATGAATAGACATGGGTACCGTTAGGCAGCCTTATCTGATTTACTCTTCTCCTCTTTGCTATTTTGCAACTTAATCCTCTCAATTTCAAGTTTTACAACACCTTCCATCTCTTTTTCAAGCTTAATCTGCTTGAGTTTCTCATCGCCCTTAACCTGCTCTATAGCGATTTTGCCTTGTACTTCAGCCTGATTTTCTTGTGCAGTGGCTTGAGATTGAGCTTGTGCAGCCGCAACCTGTTCAGAAATGATCCGTTTAGACTCTTCCTTGGGGTTATCTACCTCCATCTCTTCTAGTGCAGTCTGAAGACTCATAAGACCACGTTCGCGCATCAAAACAGCCTTTTGTTGCCGTTCAGCACGCTTCTGGCTCCTAGTACCGGCTGATTCGACACGAACATTAAATTCAGCAACCCTAGCCCTATTAATTACATGCTGCAAAACGTGTTTTGGGTACTTATCTGTATAAAGCAGCCATTTCTCAATACTTGCAAACTTGACCATATACTCATATGTAAGCCTATTCAGACGAGTTATTGCACGATCGAACCACCTACTGGCAAGTGTCAGAATTCTATTAGCGGCACCTTGCAGCGCATCAATAGCCTTGCCGGACTCAGCCTTGGAAGACGCGATGCCTCTGATCACATCGCCCTGATTAGACATATCATTAAAAATATCACGAATCAGCTGCAAAAAGGCGATATATGACGGATTCAGGCTTGGTGTATTGAGCACATTAACTGGATCACGAGCAGTTTCTTTATCAAACAGATGTTGCGGCACCTTAATCACATTCAGAGGATTATTAAATACCCCACCTTCATCCTCAAAACATTCAGTGATCACCTGTGAATCACCCCAAATCAGCGGTTTCGGCAGATATTTGGTGTGATCAGCCAGGTTACTGATCGTGGTATTAAACGTTTTCTGCAGATCTCGCAATAGTTCAGGAAATCCAATGCTATAGCTAGAATCTATGATCGTGATGAACTTGAACCGAACAGCAGGAATATCGTCATACCGGCTAGGCCCATCATATAGAAGCGTACTACCAATTACCCGTATTTCTCTAAGTCCAAAAACCTTTACGGCCTTTCCGGTCTCCGGGTCCTTAATTTTAGAGCTAACAATACGGCCAAATTTGTCATGTTTACGAATCGAGTCCATATTCTGATCACGTATCCAGCACGTATAGATAATGGCCATGTCACGTTCCCAATCGATATCTGTGTACCGATCTGAGAGTTGCTCGCCATTACCGCCCGTTGCAGAGGACGGATCTTCCAGATTTTTCAGGATTGCCTCTTCATGCTCCGGATTCATCCGAATCGCTTCATCAGGGTCCAAAACCTCACCAATAACATAATTATGTGCTTGTGGTATGTCCTTAACCTTAGGATTCGGATCAATCCAAGAGTCTCTCTCGAGCAGTACGTCGATCACCACCTCATCAATAGAATCATCGAATTGAACAATTACATCCCGATGCCCCAAAACCAGTGCTTCTAGCTGATTGTCTTGTCTTTTGTCGTCCCAATTGAAACGATTCCACACACCATCCAAAACACGTTGGATAGTGTCAGCAACGGCAATATCATTAATAAGGAACGCATCATCCTCCACCAGGAACGGTGTTTGGGTGATAGGGTCAATATTCTCTCTTAGCACATCGAATTGTTCGGGCAGAAGTGGGGTTTGACCCGTGAAATGTCTCTCTTTGAACCCATTGGCAACATCATCTACATCTTGCGGTACTTGAATTGTTTTTTCTGGAATCTCTACATCTTCACCGGCCTCTTTAAGTAATTTTGCTAATTCAATCGCTTGATCTTCGGCCTTAACAGCTTCTTCTAACTGTTTAAGTTTCAAGGTGAGTTTACGGCCAGGATCAACCTTCAAATAGTACATGCCCGGAACATCTGTCTCCATGGGAGTAATATTTGTTTGCGGCCGAGTTTCGGTCATTGCAGAAACCATGCCATTTACCGCGTTACGTATTAGATTAATAGTTTGCTTATTTTGTCCAGGTATGTCGGCTACCCTGTTACGTGCGGAATCAAGATCAGAATCACCCCATTGATTACCCGCATAAAGGTTCTTATTCTCTCTCCACTGCGTATGGTGCCGGTTCCGTTCAGAATCTGCTTCACGTTTAAGGTCATAAAGCAGTGTAACGGGATCAGTTTTTTGTGTAATACTAGCCATACGGCATTACCTGAACCGATCTTTTGGAACAGGTTCGGCCTTTTTAGTTACAGAAGAGATTTTGGCCGCAATCGATTTGATTACACCAGTGACAGGATGTTTGCCTCGGGATAACGAAAATCCCATCATCACACCTATCATATTTATAAACGCACCAGAAAAGAGATAGATTAGCGCTTCGTTCAACTTATTTTATCCCTTGATTTCGACCTTATCATCAACCTTAGCCACTTCGATCTCAGGATCTTTAACCTTAGATTTGTCTACGATAAAATTACCAGGCAAATCATTTGCAGTTTCTACATCTACATCTCGACGCTCATTCTCAATGGCATAATCAGCACATTTACTGGTCATATCATTAATATTTCTGATCTGAGTCCAAACAGTACCAGGCCAAAGATCTACCAGCCTCTGATCTGCGATGCGTTTGATCTTCGCGCTAATATTATCTAAAGTGGCTTTCTTCTTACCCGCCTTGATCAATTTCGCCACAATCGACTTATATACCTGCATTTTTAGTGATTCATGCGTCGGAGGTGTGGGTGCGGCCATTGTAACTCCTTGGTAGGGCTGTTCATCTAAGTGAACGTCGTATTTTCTTAACAGTATCAGACGAATGGAACCTGTCAAGATAAACAAGCACGTACCTCATAGTATCCATGCCATGGTTCGAGAAATCTTCCGGTTTCTCATCAATATTTTGGAAGTCTTTCGAATCTTTATAAGCATAGGACCAAAACTCGCCCGCAGTATTTGTTGCGAGCCCATCTTCTTTAAGTCGATGGTCACGCACCCTGCATGCATCGGCCAATATATATAGACCTGGCCTTCCATCATCCTGGTTAGCTAATTTGGCTTGAACAACGGTAATTCCCATCTCAATATCCTTCTTCGCCCTAGCCACGGGTAGCTCCATCTTATGGAACTGACTTATCTTTTCAGGTGCTGCAGAATCACATACCCATCTTTTTGGTCTATATTTAGCATCAAATTCAAGTGCACGTTTGCGCCACCAATCAATGTCCTCTAATGTTCTATAGACCTCTCTGACAAGCACCGCTCGGCAATCGAAATCAATTCCCCACATCTGGATGACTCCAGCATCCTTAAATCCCCAATCAACACCCGCCAAATAGTATTGAAATGGCGTATCGTGCTCAGTAATTACGTGAATATCGGGGTCAAAAGCGTCGTAAACAAGATTTTCTGCCGCAGACCAATTACCAAGGAAATACCGCTGATAATTAGCGCCACTAAGCCGTTTTAGGCGTTCTATATACTTGGCGCCCTTCTCAGTTTCGTTCCCATCATCATCATAAAGCGTCGGATTATCCGTATGTTTACTAACTAGCCGTTTCAACCGTCCTTTTAGTGCGTATTGGTTCAGAAAATGAC
>JBPCUG010000329.1:0-3561 GCA_051011275.1 Cyclobacteriaceae bacterium
TCATAACTCAGCTTAGCATCGTTATTGAAAGTAAAGACACCGTGATTGAGCAATATCATTCCCTCTATCTCATCCCAATCGATATCTTTAGTCATCTTATAGATCTCCTGTGCCAGAGTAAAACCAGGCATGACATAAGGCACAATCAACAGTTTATCCCCAAACAGATCTTTGATCCTTTGTGGACCGTCAGCCGTATTACTTATGGTTACCACCGCATCTGCATGGGTATGGTCTACATAAGTATAAGGTATGATTGCATGTAGAATTGCCTCGACAGAAGGATTGGGTGCTGAAGGGTTGGTCATTGCCGCCCTTTGGTTTTTGACCATATCCATATCATTCAAGGCATCAAGTTGAGCCATTTGCAGTAAGGTGCTCATTTTCACTGGAGCAAAACCAGCCTCTTCAATGGTACCAAGGTCCCAGCCGCTGCCTTTCACGTATAAAATATCTTCATCTTGTCCGAAAATATTCTTTTCACTGACCTTTACTGAGGTGTTCCCTCCACCATGCAAGACCAGATCTTCCTCTTGCCCAAGCAGCCTTGAAGTGTAGACCCTCAACTTTAGCGGATCATTATTAAATTTCTTTGCCTCGGTTTCGTTCCACAAACTTTTCATATAATCAAACAGAGCATTAGGTGGTTAACACAAAAAATTGAAGCATTAATATAGAGATAAACCTGAAAGGGTCAAAGCAAAAAAAGGTGACCTAGAATGAAAGGATACAAATAAATAATGGTAAGGGTCGTCCCAATTAAATAGGATCTACTCTTACCATTAAAACTTCTTCATACAGCAAGCTTCTTTTGCCGCTGAATCGATAAAATTGTTTATTAGGAACCTGCCTTCTTTGCTTCAGCTACGACTACCATTTTCATTCCACTTCGCTCAGACTGTGCTCCGGTAACCTCGGCCATTTCACCGGCCAGCTCTTTAAGCGCATCATAAGGTGCGCCGTCGTCACCTGCTCCTAACAAAAACAAAGTGCCATCTTCAGAAAGCAATCCCATTGGCTTTCCAGCTTTTAAACATGCTTTTGCACATCCTGCATGGTCGGCACCTTGACCACCTTTGGTCAAATAGCAAGTAATATCTATAACTTCACCGGAGACAGTGGCAGCATCCTGGGCTTGGATAGTGAAAGACCATAAAACGCAGCAAATAAAAAGTGATCCCTTAATTAGCTTGTACATAACAAAAAATTTAGTGGTTAGTAATTAGTGTATTTTAAATATAGTCATTTTAAGCAGACAAAGAAACAATATGGAATTATACCATTGCTTGCTAGGAGTTCTCTTTTTCATCTATATCTTCTTGGCTCAACTCGAACTCATAACCAATATCAATATCCAAATAAGGAAAGTCTGTTTGCATCTGGCTTATGTCGTCAGCGTTAATGCCGGTCTGCCATAGATATAACTTCCTTAGGGCAGGCATGGTTTTAAAACTCTCTAGGGCCGCAGCTGTGACCTTCGTCCCATAGAGATTTAAGGATTCCAAATGGGGCAATCCCTCGAGGGCTTTTACACCTTCGTCAGTAATCGGGTTTTGTGCCAATTTTAGTACTGTTAAATTCTTAAGGTCACCAAAGGATTCAAGGTACTCATCCTTTATATCTGCATTGCTTAGATCTAACCAGGTAATCTGTTCAGTAGCATTCTTAAATAAGCTCATGGACTGTGCTGTGACTTCAGCATTGTGTTGCTTTCTTACTTCAATAAAATTGTTGTTGGCTGCTATTTGGCTAGCATAAAAACCACCGGCTTCAATCTTGTTAAGCTCCTCTTCGGGCACTTGGGCAACTTCCACTTTTTCTATATAGCTTTTGCGTTCCAAGCTCATGCCAAAATTTTGCGCTAAAACAAACTTAATGTCGTCAGGTACCCCTACTTCTGCCACTGAAGCTTCGAAATCAGCGCCAGAGTTGATCCACCATTCTATTAACTTTATTTCATTGTATGTGAGCGGGGTCCTTCCCTGGGCAGGCATAAATTTCTTGCTTGTTTTAGGCAGCGTAACACGATGAAACAACTCACTTTCATAAGCGCTTTTAGGGGCGATCACTTGTCCATCATCTCCCCCGGCAAGGATTGCCTCTTGAGTCTCAAGATCCAGATCGCCTTTTTTCTTGGAACTGTTGTGACAGTCCACACAATTTTTATTCAGTAAAGGCTGTATGATATTGGCAAATACTTTGGTTGAATCCGGATCGCTAAGACTTTCAACTTGTCCAGAGTCCGTACTACCACCAAGTAATTTGCTGATTGGTTGAGGCGCATACTCTAGCAGATAACCTGATCCATGTGTTAGGGTGCCGCCAAAATGGCCCGTAACGGTAATCAATAGTAAAAGCACTACCAATAGGCCGCTGTAATGTGCCATTTTAAGTTTCAGTTTTTTGGTCTTGACTAGCCAGGCTAAAATAGAAAATACTGCTACTCCAATACCAAGCCACCGATGCCAAAACAGCGAGCTTTGATTATACCCTCCGGCATCAGCCAGGGCCCAGCCAAATGCAGCAGCCAGTACCGCACTAATCGCACCTGCCAATAGGGTCAGCGATATTCCAAAATCAATATTTACCGACCTTTTCCGGGAAAAATACTCCATTACCAACGCCATGATCAAAAAACCGATTGGTAGGTGGACCACCAAGGGATGTAATCGGCCTAGAAAAGGAAAGAACTGAAAATCAAGCAGGATCGTATTCATTTATTTTCACTGGTTTGATTAAAACTATCGGCTAACCCCAAATAGTTTGGCCTAACAGCAATATAGCTTTAGTAGCTTACGATTGCAATCATAGGCCTAAATCTTAGCTGTTAAATTTAAAATTACAAATAATCCTCTACCTCAAGGTCTAAAATCAAGTCATTATAGGGAGAAAAGAGCCTCGTATTCACCTGATAAATTCCGCTTGTAATTGCTTTAATATCTCTAGCCAAATAACTAATTCGACTTTCGCAGGGCTCAAGTTTAAACCAACTAGTTGTGATCAGACTTCTTCTAATTTTCATTTTACTCGGCTTGTCTGTATCTATTGAGGTAACAGGCCAAGAGAGAAATACTAATATTCCTAGTTTTCAAACTCAAGTGATTGATAGCAACATACAGATTGGCTATGGCCTGGCCGTCGGTGATGTCGATGGGGATGGCAAAACAGATATTCTTCTAGCTGATAAAAAACAAATCGTTTGGTATCGTAATGGCGATTGGCAACGATTTGTAATGATTGATAATCTAACCGAACGAGATAACGTATGTCTGGCCGCTAGAGATATTAATAATGATGGACAAGTTGAGGTAGCGGTTGGTGCCCAATGGAATCCCGGTGAAACCAGCGATACAAGCGTTTCGGGATCGGTTCACTATTTAATAAGGCCAGAGGATCCGACCCAAATGTGGGAACCGGTAAAACTTCATCACGAGCCAACTGTACATCGGATGCGGTGGATCCGAACCGGCAACAGTTATCAATTAATTGTATTGCCATTGCACGGCAGAGGAAATAAGAATGGAGAAGGCAATGGCGTACAGGTGATAGCTTACCAAATAC
>JBPCUG010000330.1:0-5865 GCA_051011275.1 Cyclobacteriaceae bacterium
ACCCAGTTTTCACTAAACCCAAACGAATAAAAATAATAGTTGGTGGCAGAGGTTCGACTAAATCTGTAGGTATAGCTGATTATGTTGCGGCTAAAATGTCAAGCGGTGAACTCTGGTGCTGCGCTAGAGAAAACCAGAACTCAATAGAAGAATCAGTTCACAGAACCATACTGGATGAAATAGCCAGATTAAATATTGATGGATTCGAGGATACTAAAACATCAATCACTCATACCTCAGGAGGTAGGGCATTCTATCGTGGTCTTGCCAGAAACATAACGTCACTAAAATCTACTCTGTCTGGTGTTGATGGGCTATGGATAGAAGAAGGAGAAGATATATCAGCTAACACGCTACGAGTACTTACAGCCTCTGTTCGTTTAAATGCCACAGATACAGAAGCATTACTTGCCGGTAGAAAGATAGAGACAATAGAAGAGCTCGACGCATTACTGGCAGATAGCGATATAAAGATGCCTGAAATCATCATCACAATGAACCGTGGTGCCCGAACCGGTGCAATAGCTCAACAGTGGTTGGCCAGGGCAGAGAAAGAGCTTTCCAGGTGTGGCTATTACGAGGACGACCTAATCATGGTTGTTCAGATGAATTACACTGATATGCCTAGATCCTGGTTTATAGCATCTGGTTTAGAGCAAGAGCGAATAGACGATGAACAAAAACTATCAAGTGCTGCGTACAGGGCTAAATGGCTAAGTGATTACTTGGATGAGGTAGAGAATTCTATTATCAAGCCAGAATGGTTCGATGCTGCTATTGATGCCCATAAATCCGAGCATCTCAAAGAAGCATTTAAACCTCATGGAGCCAAAGTAGCTTCTCATGACCCCAGTGATACTGGTAACGATGCCAAAGGATACTGCCTAAGACATGGATCAATCATTAAGCGCGTGTTAGCCAAGGATGACGGGGAAATTGATGAGGGTTGTGATTGGGCCACCGAAATGGCGATCAATGACGGTGCGGATTGGTTCATTTGGGATGGTGACGGTATGGGGGCCGGCCTCAAGCGGCAGGTTTCAACCGCCTTTGCTGGTAAAAAGATCACCACTCACATGTTTAAGGGGTCATTGTCAGGATCGGCACAGGATAATGCTGATCAGATTTACATGCCCACCGATGACAGGCAGTCACACGAAAAGGCCAAAACCTACGCCGAGACATTCACCAACAACCGATCACAGTATTCTATTGATTTGGCTAATAGGTTTTACAATATCTATCGCTGTAGGGTGAGAGGTGAATACATTGATCCTGCTGATATGATCAGTATTGATAGCGATGGAGTGGAAGATATGGACAGGCTAAGGTCTGAGGTGTGCCGAGTGCCAAGAAAGGCGAATAACACCGGGTTAGATCAAATAATGAGCAAGCAGGATATGAAGAAATTGGGCATAGAATCGCCAAACATGTACGATTCTATTATGATGAGCATGTTTATGCCAAAGATTAAGAAGAATCGTGGCAAAATCAACTACAAGAAAACGAGTATAGCGTAATGACGCAGATGACAGAATCAGAGTTGTTATCAACTATCAGTGAGGCCGAACGCGATGCTGTTGGGCACAGTGATTGGTTTATGGAGATCAACGAGGATCTTCTAGCACGTTATTTTGCTGACCCCTACGGTGATGAGGAGGAAGAGAAATCTAGCGTTGTTAGCACTGATGTAGCAGACACAGTTGATGCAGATATGACTTCGTTAGCTAGAACATTCCTTGGTTCCAATGAGGTTATCACATTCCAGGCTAACACTGACAATCCCGAAGAGATCCAAGAAGCTGAAGAGAAATCAAAGTACGTTGATTGGCTGGTCAGAGAACAAGATTGGTCATACAGCGTATTGATGGGTTGGCTGAAAGATGCTGAGATCCAAAAAATGGGAGTAGTCAAGTATTTCGTTGACGAGAAGGAGAGTAAGCAGCAAGTCAAGTACGAGAATGTAGAGCCAGCAGAGATTGACGGGATTATTCGCAGCTTGGAAGGCGAAGACGTTAAATCGATTGACATCGAGGAGCAGGAAGAGCGTGAAGGAGGGGCGTTTGACTTAAAGTTCTCCATTATACGCAATAAAAAAGAGATCAAAATTGAAGGCGTACCCACTGAGAATGTGTTGATAACTAGACAGTCCACGAGTGTTGATGAAGCGACACTTGTAGGCGATAGAATGTTAAAAACTCGTGGTGAACTAGTTGCTGATGGGTATGACAAGAAGCTAGTGGCCAGTCTATCAACCGTTGCCAAGACAGATAACCAAACAGCAACAAATACCAGCACACGGATGAAAGATATCCGCTATCAAGACGAAGGCAAGAACCAGGTTCAAAGCCTGTCAGAATGGTCAAATCAAGTTGTTGAGGTTAAAGATCTCTACATGCTGATTGATTATGATGGAGACGGGATACAGGAGCGAAGAAGAATATTAAAATCTGGTCAAACTATTCTTGATAACGAGCCATTCGACCATGTTCCCTACGCATTTCAAAGCGCCATAGTTATGCCTCATTCGGTTCTAGGTCAGTCTAGAGCGGAGAAGGTTACATCAAACCAGAAAGTTAAGACCGTCCTTACAAGAGGCATGTTAGATAACGTCTACATGACAAACAATCAACGTAATGTAATTAGTGATGATGTTGATTTGGATGACATGTTAACCGTTAGGCCCAATGGTATTGTTCGAACTGATGGGCCAGTACAAGAGGCGGTATTCCCACTACTAACGGAATTCACTGGCGATAAAACACTAACTATCATTCAGTATTTAGATTTTACCAGGGCTCAAACAACTGGAACGCTAATGCAATCGCAAGGGTTGGATGCTGAAGCGCTAACCAAAGAGACTGCTACTCGATTTGAAGGCGTTAGAGAAGAGGGTACAGCCAAGATTGAATTGGTAGCCAGAAACTATGCGGAAACTGGATGGAGAAAGTTATACAACGGTATAGCTTGGATGGTTAGTCAATTTAATGACACTGAGACAGAGATAAGGGTTTTAGGCAAAGCTTTAAAGGTAAATCCAGCTGGCTGGCGTTTTGAGAATCAGCTCAAATCAGAGGTTGGGTTAGGTGCTGGTGATGATGAAAAACTGGTTGATGTTTACCAAAGCTTGTTTCTCATACAGCAACAGCTAGCCGCTCAAGGGTCTTCTCTTGTTGATCAGAAGAAGATATTTAACACGTTATCAAAAATTGCTAAAGGAACCGGTATATCTAGAGTTGATCAGTTCTTTAATGATCCTGAACAGCCAGAAGAATTGGTGCTAGCAGAGAACGAACAGCTTAAGGCAATGGTTGAGCAGTTAACTATGCAGCTTGAGCAAATGCAGAACCCATTAGCCGAGGCTGAGGAGATCAGGGCCATGGCTAAGCTAACCGAAGCACAGGCCAAGGCGTCACTAGAAGTTCAAAAGCTTGCACAACAAAACAGCCAATTCCAGCAAAACATGCAGTTTAAATTAGCTGAACTATCAGCAAAAATAGACGATCAAGATCAAGATAGAGCAGTTGATATTACTAAAATAGAAGTTGATGCCAAAAAAGATATAGCAGGGGGATTGAGTGACAGAACTTAACAGGTTAAATGAGAATAGATTAAGAGAAGACATTGCACACGGTGAGTCAGCATCAAAGCTACTTAATAGCCCATACTTTAAAGAGTGTATGACTATAATAGAGGCTGACTTAATAGCAAAATGGAGTAAAACAAAGCACGACGAGTCAGAAGAAAGAGAAGAATTGTACAGAGATTCAAAAGCGCTTAACAGAATAAAGACATATTTGGAAGCACTGGTGAATTCTGCTAAGATGGCAACACAAACGATTGACGCCAAGAAAATGGCGAAAGACCAAACTAACAGAGGGTAATAAATGGCATCAGATAACCAAGATATTGGACCTGCTGACATCATGTATCAGACTCATGAGGCAGATCTCGATGAGACACCTGCTCAAGAGGAGGAGGTAACCCCAATCGAGCCAGCCGAAGAAGAGGTTGAGACCACTTTAGACGTTGAAGAGGAAGCAGAAACTCTAGACAGTGACGAAGAGGGCGACGAACCCGACATTTACCAAATAGGTGATCTTGAGGCAACCGTTGACGATTTTCAAAACTGGAAAGAGGCATTTGACAAAAGAGAGTCAATGCAAGCTGACTACACACGCAAAACCATGGCTGTTGCTGATGAGCGTAAAGCACTTGAAGCGAAAGTTGCTGAGACTGCCAAGCAATCAGAGGCGCTACAGAATCATATTGACCGATTGGAAAGTATGGGTCTGCAGCAATTATCAGCCGAAGAAATGGAACAATTGCGTGATACTGATCCATCGGAGTATTTGAAAGTTAAGGAACAGCAGGAAGCAGCACAGAAGGCGATACAGACCGCTAAAGCTGATCGTGATAAAGCTAACTCAGATAAAGAGATGGCCGTAATTGCACAAGAGCAGCAGAAGTTAGTTGAATCGTTCCCGAAGTGGCTAGACGACAAAGGACAGCAAACGGAACAGTACAAAAAAGACATGGGCCTGATGACTGATTATCTAACATCGATTGGCTATACGAATGAAGAGATGGCTAAGTTGGAGAATCACAAAGCATGGGTTGTGGCTTATGATGCTGCTCGCTATCGTGAGATAGAGAAAAACAGTGCATCTACTGTTAAACGTGTAAAACAGGCTCCGAAGACAGTTAAACCAACACTAAAGAAGAAGACCAAGACTAAACAGATTGATCCCGTCGCGGTTTTCTACGGAACTTAAATTTTCCTCGGGCACGTCGTGAGACGCCCGGTAACGAGGTGAAATATGGCAACTATTGGCGCTGATGTGCTAACGCTGAATGATTGGGCTAAACGTCTAGATCCAGATGGCAAAACAGCAATAATCACAGAAATCCTCTCTCAGTCTAATGAGATTTTAGACGAGATGCAGTGGAAAGAGGGCAACTTACCAACAGGTGAGCAAACTTCTGTAAGAACAGGCCTACCCAACGTATTTTGGAGACTGATTAACCAAGGTGTTCCAAAAGCGAAATCAACCACAGCTCAAATCACTGAGAATGTGGGCATTCTTGAAGCGCGTTCTGAAGTGGATGAAGACGAGGCAAACTTAAATGGTAACGTTAATTCGTTTCGTTTGAGCGAATCCGTTGCGTTCATGGAATCAATGAGCCAAGAGTTCGCATCGACTCTGATGTATGGCAGTGGTGCTAACCCTGAAGAATTTGTAGGGTTCTCCAACCGCTATAACGACCTATCCGCACAAAACTCCCAGAATATTATCGATGCTGGTGGTACTGGCTCAGATAACAGCTCAATTTGGCTAGTAGGCTGGGGTCCAAGAACTATTTTCGGTGTATTCCCTAAGGGCTCTAAAGCTGGCGTAAGTCACAATGATCTTGGGTTGGATGATGCATTTGATTCTAACAATGATCGTTTCCGTGCCTACATGGATCAGTATAAGTGGAAGGGCGGGTTAGTTATCAAAGATTGGAGATACGCTGTTCGTATTGCCAATATTGATATTTCTGACATTATCACTGATACCAACGGCACTACTACTAATCTGATTGAGCTTATGCTCAAGGCGATTCACAGATTACCAAGTAATGCAGGTCGTCACCGTGCACCTAAAATGGATATGCCTAACGCGGCTCCAGGCATTAACGCATCGTTCTACGCTAATCGAACCATCAACCAGATGCTCGATATTCAGGCAATGAATAAATCAAATTTGCATCTAAAAGTAGAAAACGAAGAAGGCAACCAGAAGTTAAGTCTTCGTGGTATTCCTATTCGTACCGTTGATGCATTAACCGAATCTGAAGCACGAGTTGTTTAAGGGGTTATAT
>JBPCUG010000331.1:0-3153 GCA_051011275.1 Cyclobacteriaceae bacterium
GTTCTATCCTGGTTTAGCTGTTCTAACTAACCAGGGGCAAAGATATTTGTTTTGCCAGAGAAAAATTAAGTTGGTCTGGTGATTTATTCTGTTAGTTGAGCAAATAAAACTCTACTTTCCTACGACGTACTCCAGGAGTTTCGACTGTGTTGCCCAGGAAGTTATCCATATCACGATAGGAACGAGGGATGAGATTATCAGCCGGGATGCCTTTGGATACTAGGTAATTGAAAACTGTGGTTGCCCGTCTTTCGGGTAAGTTTTTATCAGCGCTTTCTGCATCAAAGTCGTCGTAACCAATTATCATGATCTTCGAGTCAGGATAGGTATTTTTCAAGATATTGATCAATGTTCTTAGTCTGTTTTGGGAGTATTGCGTGATCGCCCCGGCAGCGTTAAGCGGGAAATGGGCTCTTACCGAAAGTTGCTCCCAGATCAAATAGCCATCTTGTGAATCTTCAGCTTCACCGTGGTGTGCTATGAAATCGCCACCGGCGGTAGTCCTTTTCATTTCTGCTCTACGGTTTAACCTACGACCTTCAGGATTTCGATTAGTAGCTACTGGCTTGGTTTCGCCATACCCTTTAGGAGTAAGATGGTCATCAGCAATGCCTTTTGTAGTGAGATATTTGTAAACCGCTTGGGCCCGTCTTTCTGAAAGCCGCTGATTATATTGTAAACTGCCTATCGCATCGGTGTGCCCACCAATCTCAAAATAAAGACTTCTATTCTCAGCTAGAAAATCATATACTTGATTTAGGGTCTTAATGGACTCGCGTTTTAAAGTTGATTTGTTAAAGTCAAAATGTACATTTCTTAAGATGATAGCCCGACCAGCTTTGGCCCTCTCCAGGTCTGCTTCTGTTACCTCCCGGTCATCTCTTTCACCTTCCGCCAATGGTGTGTCGCCGAATAGATCGCCTTTTTGATTAACCACAGTTTGGGTAGTGTCATCTAGTTCGATCACGTACATTTTTTGATCGTCAACCGCCAGTTCCATGATGTACTCAAAGATATCCGCTTGATAGGGGATATTAAACGAATCGGTATGAAATAAGAAACCATCAGATTCTACTTTCAATTCATAGTCTTGATCAAACTCCATATTGAAAGCGTATCGTCCGGATAATACATCTGAAGTTACTATTGTATCCGCTTCATTTGTGTCTTTGTTGAGCAGCGTAATTTGAGCTGCCACCGCATCGCGTGTATCTTTGTTTATTACTTTACCCTTAAACAAGAAAAGTGTGGGCGAAGCCAGAGGGCGATACATAATGTAGATGTCCTTTTCTCCATAGGTGTCATAGCGATAGGAAGTAAAGTAGCCTTTGGAGCCATCGGCAGTAAGGGAAAAATAGATATCGTCATTGGCGGTATTAACAGGGTAGCCTATGTTGCGCGGTTCTGACCATTTACCATTATCTCCACGAACACTGGAGAATATATCATAACCACCTATGCTAGTATGTCCTCTGGAACTAAAGAACATAGTCTTTCCGTCAGCATGTATTTGTGGCGCATCCTCATCATATGGTGTGTTAATATCGGGGCCTAAGTTAATGACCCTTCCCCAGGTTCCGTCTGCCTGCATTTTAGCTCGGTAGATGTCGCTGCCTCCAAATCCTCCTTCCCGATCACTGCTGATATAGAGATACTCACCATCGGCAGAAACACTGGCACTACCTTCCCAATATTCGGTATTGACATCGCCTTCGAGTTTTTCAGGTTTCCCCCATTTTTTTACATTATCATCTTCAATCTGGCTAATATAAATATCTCCCCCGTTGGTATCCTTGTACAGGTATAATGTTTTACCATCCGGGGATAAGCCAATGCAAGCATCATGATCTCTGGTGTTAATAGGTTTGGAAAGCTGGCTTACTTTTTCCCATTCTCCGTTGGTTTTGGTGGACAGGTAAATGTCTTCGTAGTATAAACCATCCTGCCCTGTTTTCCCGCCAGTGGTGGTATTGCGTCTTGATGTAAACAGGATCATTGATTCATCGGAAGAGACTACCGGCACATAGTCGGGATAGCGACTGTTAATGATGGGGCCTATGTTTTGGATCCGCAGGAGGATTGAATCGGCAAGAATGGCTTGGCCCGACTCACAGTTCTGCAAATACCTGAGTACCTCCAAATGCTTTTGCTTATCCAGGTCATCTGAGCGATCAAGCATAGCATCATACTTTTTGTAGTAAGCTATGGCATCTTCAAAGCGATGATTAAAGTGATAAGCGCGACCCAAATAGTAATCTAAATCCTCGGCCGGGTAGTTGCCTCTCTCGGCGACAAGGAAATTATTCAGTGACTTTGCCTGATTAACCGTATTGAAGTAGCTCTCTCCTAAGCGATAGTTAATCTCCGGATCATTGGGCTGTAACGAATCCAATTCAACCCATAGAGCTAAGGCTTCCTGCCATTCCTCAAGAGCCACCTGACGATTAGCTTTGTTCTTCAGTTTTTGGATCTTTTTAGGGTTTTGAGAAAAGGAGGCTATGGTGCTAAGTAGGAGGGTAAGGGTTATGAGGAAAACCAGTTTCCTACTCATGGTCGGGTAGTAAAAAAATGCCCTTCTTACCTGGGGAAAAATGTAACTTAATTTTGATCATCGAGGAATAGTAAATTCGGGGTTTACTATTGCTTAGTAATTCCTTAATAAAAGTTGATCAAATATGCCAATATAAACACTAGATTGCAAGTAAGATTCTATAAGAATTTCAAATAAAATTTGAGAAAAATGTGGATGAATCGATCAATTTCGAACTATTTGTCAAGTTATATGTGTGATTATTGTAAAACTTATAATGTAATATTCTGCTAAAATCGAAACCTTTTTATTACTATAATTGCTTCTTTTCTAAAGGTTTAAATCGAGGCTATTAAAACGTTGCTTACAAAACAAAAAGGACATGAAAACCATAAAGCTTAACTTTAAGAATAAGCGCGGAATTAATCTATCTGCAAGACTCGAATTGCCGGTTGATGGCAAGCCTGATGCTTACGCAGTTTTTGCCCATTGTTTCACCTGCAATATCAATCTCAATTCAGTTCGTAATATAAGCCGAGCGCTAACCCTAAATCAGATTGGGGTATTGCTATTTGATTTTACCGGCTTGGGCAATAGCGAAGGTGATTTTGCCGATACAAATT
>JBPCUG010000332.1:0-2500 GCA_051011275.1 Cyclobacteriaceae bacterium
CCGCTAAGGTTGCCGCTTCTCTAAAGACACCTCCCAACCTGCGGCCTACATCTTGTCCATACAAAAGGCACTCTTTGTGTTCCCTCATTAATTCTTCGACAGCATGTAACGCGCTATCAACCATAACCGCTGGCTTTCCGCCTTTGGGTTGTCTTTCTCCCTTCTCCTCTGTGACTTCAGTGGGAGCAAAGTCATAGGTAAACAGATCCTTCGGACTTGGGTCTTCTGCTTGGGTGGCTTTTTCAAAATCCGCTTGTACAGTTTTTAAAGCGGCCGCTTCGATCTTTTCTAATTCGCTTTCGGAGAATCCGTTATCTAATAGTTGATTTTTAAAGATCGGATAGGGGTCTTTTGCGCGATCTTCTTCCAGATCGTCCCGGTACCATTCCATGCGAACGCCAGAGGTGTGGTGGTTGAGCAGCGGCACTTCAGCATGTAGTAGGAAAGGCCGTCGCTCTTCTCTAATGGTATCAATGATCTTCTCAACCGTGAGATAAGCCTCGAAAAAGTTAGTGCCATCAATACTCAGCGCTTCAAGGCCTTTGAAACCTTGGGCATATTCAAAGGCGTTCTGGGCGCGGGTCTCTTCGGCGTTGGCTGAGATATCCCATTCGTTGTCCTGAACCAAAAATAGTATGGGCAACTGCTTAAGCGCTGCCATTTGGAAAGCCTCTGCAACCTCACCTTCAGTCACCGAAGCATCTCCCAGAGAACACAATACTATAGGCTTCGGTTTGTCCTTTGATAATTTCAAAAATTCTTTGTACTGCATACCTAAGGCTGCTCCTGCTGCCGGTATGGCCTGCATACCTGTGGCAGCCGATTGGTGAGGGATCTTTGGTTTGTCCTCATCCCTCAAACTGGGATGGCAATAATAACCGCGACCTCCGGAAAAGGGATCATCAATTTTGGCCATTAATTGCAGCATCAATTCATATGGCTGCATGCCAATGCCCAGCAAAAGTGAATCGTCACGATAGTAGGGGAAGGCATAGTCCTGAGGAAGAAGCTGGAGGCTTACCGCTAGCTGAATGACCTCATGCCCTCGTGAGGTGGCGTGCACATACTTGGAGACCTGCTTAAAATTTTGCTCGTAGATCTCGGTCATTGCTTTGGCGGTGCAAAGCAGCTCGAACCCTTTTTTCAAGATCTTTTTATTGATGGCCTCCTTGGTTTCACTCATAGCTAAGACTTCTTTTTCACTTGCTTCCAGGTCTCAAATAATATTTCTTGGTCAGGTCTATCCGCCGGGATTTGGGTGAGCGGCTCAACCGATTTCAAAGTTTGCTGGCATTCCGAAGGAAGTTTCTGATATAGTTGTGTGCCCTTGGTTTTCCAGGCCAGCATTTCATCACTTACCTGTTTGATGATCTTACCGGGATTACCAGCAACCAGACTTCGTTTTGGGATCTGCTCCCCTGATTTTACAAAACTCAAGGCTCCAATAATGCACTCTTCTTCGATAGTTACTTCATCCATTATCACTGCATTCATGCCCACTAATACGTTCTTGCCGATCATAGCTCCATGTACAATGGCACCATGACCGATATGGGCTCCTACTTCCAGTGTAACTGTGACGCCAGGAAACATATGAACGGTACAGTTTTCCTGCACGTTGCAACCGTCTTCTATCACAATGCCACCCCAATCTCCACGAATAGCGGCACCTGGACCGATATACACATCCTTGCCAATGATCACATTTCCAGTGACCGCGGCCTGTGGATGCACAAAGGCCGAACGATGCACCACCGGAATAAAACCTTTAAATTCGTAGATCATATAGCTTTATTAAATCGTGCCAGCGCCTTTTTTGTGTAGTCGGAGAGCACTAATTGCCCACTCATTTCCGCTCTTTGCTCCAATAAATTGTCCCAGCCTTCAGTGCCCTGCCAGAAAGCTTGCTTCATCATGATTTGTGCTTCCGGATTGGAGTTTACAAGTTGTTCCGCTAGCGTTTGTACCGCCTTATCTAGTTGGTCGGCATTTTCATATACCTCGGCATAAAGCCCTCGATCCTTGGCCCATTCCGCCGATTGGAATTCAGTGGCATTGATAGCCATTTGGCTAAAAGCTGCTACTCCGATCTTTCGTTCCACCGCTGGACCGACTACAAACGGTCCGATGCCCACGGCCAGTTCGCTTAACTTTACCTGGGCAAACTTAGTAGCTAAACAATAGTCAACCGCTGAAGCTACGCCTACTCCTCCACCAACTGCCTTTCCTTGCACTCTACCAATAATAAGTTTGGGGCATTTTCTGCAAGCATTGATTACATTGGCAAAGCCCATAAAAAACTGCTTTCCGGTTTTAAAATCATTGATCGCAATCAGTTCATCAAAGCTGGCCCCAGCGCAAAAGGTACGCTCGCCACCGCTTTTCAAAACGATCACAATTACATCGGGGTTTGTACCTGCCACATCAATGGTAGTAGCAAGTTTTCGTAATAATCTTCCGGGTAGTGAATTATGGGAGGGATGGGAAAAAGTAATGGTAC
>JBPCUG010000333.1:0-4204 GCA_051011275.1 Cyclobacteriaceae bacterium
TATTAATTCCAATGGACGAAAGTCAGAGCAACCACCTGAAAGCATATGGTATTGCCTTTTGGGTGCTGCAAACTGATGTGGAGGTTGATTGGCTGCTTAACTATCGAGGAGGCAGTTTCATGGTCAAGTATAATCAGAGGTTTGAGAATGAGCTTATCATCAGAGGTGTCAGTTATCAGGTAATTTCAGATGCTCAATCTAATAGCATAATCGCTGAAATCGGAAGCCCCTCCTCCAACACCGACATAATGAAGTTGGAGAAATACCCAAAAATTGCTGTGTATTCGCCAAAGAGCAAGCAACCATGGGATGACGCCGTCACCTTGGCGCTCACATACGCGGAGATACCTTATGACGTAATTTTTGACGATGAGATCATATATGGTGAGCTTCCCAAATACGACTGGCTACATTTACACCATGAAGATTTTACCGGACAGTATGGAAAATTTTACTCGATGTATCGAAACTTTCCCTGGTATATTAAGCAGCAACGAGAGTATGAGGCCTCTGCTCAAAAGCACGGGTTGAAAAAGGTTTCACAACTAAAACTACAAGTAGCTAAAAACATTCGCAATTTCGTTTCTGGAGGTGGGTTTTTGTTTGCCATGTGCTCAGCAACTGACTCCTACGATATTGCTTTAGCGGCTGAAGGGGTAGATATAGTTGAGAGTATGTTTGATGGCGATCGAGCTGACCCGAAATCCCAACAAAAACTAGATTATAGTAAAACTTTTGCCTTCAAGGATTTCGTTCTGGAGATGAATCCGGTCACGTATGAATACTCCAACATCGACAACGGTCCACCAAAAGGTCGTAGAGGGGGGCTAAGAGAGAACAATGACTTTTTTACATTGTTTGAGTTCTCTGCAAAATGGGATCCAATCCCGACGATGCTCACTCAGAATCACACCCGGGTAATAAAAGGATTTATGGGTCAAACCACGGCGTATAGGAAACCATTGGTAAAGGCAGATGTGGTGGTGATGGGTGAAACAAAATCAATTAATGAAGTGAAGTACTTGCATGGGATCTTCGGAAAAGGATTTTGGACATTTTACGGAGGCCATGACCCGGAAGATTACCAACACCTGGTAGAAGAAGAACCCACTGATCTCAACCTTTACCCTAACTCTGCTGGTTACAGGTTGATCCTAAACAATATCCTGTTCCCTGCAGCCAAAAAGAAAAAGCAAAAAACTTAATTGGTTCCTAGCTCCTGGTTCTAAGTATAAATTAGCTGAGAACCAGTTAGTGCATTCGGTCAGGCCTTACTTCCAAATTGGCAATGATCTCAGCCTCTATTTCCAGCCACTCTTTCCAACGCTGTTGAACCTGGTCGGTGGGCATGTATCTCTTGGCCAAAGAAATAAAATTTCTGTAGTGACCAGCTTCTGATACCATGAGCTCATGATAGAATTTCTTAAGCTCCTCATCTTGAATATGTTCAGATAATAGTTTGAATCGTTCACAACTACGTGCTTCTATTAGTGCATTTATCAAAAGCTTTTCCACTAGTTGTGCTTCCCGACTACCGCCTTTCCTTATGTTTTGATGAAGAGAGATCACATACTGATCTTTTCTTGGTTTTCCCAGCTTGAAACCTCGTTGTTTCAATTGCTTGAGCACTCGCTCAAAATGCTCCCATTCCTCAGCCACCACCGGGGTCAGAAGCTCAACCAACTCAGAAAGGTCCGGGTATTGTACGATCAATGAGATACAAGAAGAGGCTGCTTTTTGTTCACAGTAGGCGTGATCCACTAGTATTTCTTCGATATTCTTTTCCGCTATGTCAACCCATCTTGGGTCGGAAGGTAATTTTAAGCCTAGCATTCCTTAGTGTTCTTTGGACGAAGTTAAAATTATTAATCAAAAAACTGCCAATTGATTCCCCAATCGAATACGCTAGGCTGTCCGATGTAATACGGGCTGGTAAAATAGCCGCCATCGGTCAGTGACTGATTGGCAAAAACTAGTTTAGCAAAAATTCTTGCTTGCCCGACCTTGAAATTGATAAAGACATCTGAGGACCAATATTCTGGAACGGTAAAGGTATCCTGTACATAAAACTGTTGGGTTACCGGGTCATAAGCATTGGCTTTATACGCCGATTGAAAATGCAAGTCCAAGCCAATCTCAGCCTGCAAAGCACGTTTAAAAAGGAAATTAGTATAGTATATTTTACCATTGCCAAACAATTCAGGTATTCTAAACAGTTGATCCTCTTCCCCGGTTACTACGGTGTAAGCCCAATCTGCTTCCAAGTGCAAATTCTTAAACAGAGTGATACCCAAGTTAGCTCCTGGTGTGAGTATCTGAGCACTTCCATCGGCTTGCTGAGGTTGCTTAGACTGATTAAAATAGATTTGCTTGGATAAGTTTGTTAATGAAAGATAGGGTCTAATAAAATAGTTTTCCCGATCCCAGGTAATCATACCTTGAATTTGATCTACATTAGTTGGATCAAAATTATTATGCCATTCATAGTGATTGCCAAAATATTCTTCAGATAGCCTTGATGGTTGCCGTCTCACTCTTTGATAACTCGCTTGGATGAATTTATTCTCAAAACTAGCTTTCACTTTATAGTCTTTGGCAAGCAAATACTCACCCTCAAACTTTAGTTGGTTGCTTTTGTAATTATATCTCAAGTAGCTCCCTAGGTATATTTCGATGTTATATCCTTGCGCATTTAGATATTTGGGATTGTAACGGTATTGCCTTGCCTTGGCATAAAAGTTATAGAACAAGGTTCCCACACTTCCCTTGACTCCGCCTTCGTTAACAATACTGTTAAAGGTCGTTTGATCAGAGGTCTCGGCATCGTTGATTAGAAAAGCATTAAAAAAGTCGGTTTCGTCAGATGCGGTGGTATAGTTAAAGGTAACCTCCTGATTGGCTAGGTCAAATGCATGGTAGATCTGCAAGCCACTTCCAATTTTATACTGGTGATACAAGTGGTAGTTGATATGTACCTCCTGGCTTGCCGCATTGTCTAACCAAAGCAGCTGGTTATCTTGATTAAAAAGATCATTGAGAATACCACTATCTATGGGGCGTACTCCTCCTGTTTCATTAACTGTGTGCTTAATTCGAGAAATATTGGCAAGCAATTGATACTTTTCTGAGGGTCTCCAGCGTGTGTAAATGTTGTAGGCGGTCGAAAGTGCATGATTGTCACCTGTGCCAACCTCAGCTCCTACTTGCTTGTCAGAAGTCAGGCGGCGGAAATTGAACCCAACATTCCAAATAGTACTATCACTGCGGCTAAAGCCAACATCAACAGTTGATCGTCTATCCCCTCCAAAAATCACATCCAGACTAGCATATGGAGATTTTGTATCAAAATACTTGATATCATCAGGACTAATACGATAGTCTTGATATGCACTATATCCCGACTGTGCACCTATGGAAGTCTTGGGTTGAAAAAAAACTGACCTCAGGGCCGTACCGATATTGCCAAGATCTTGATACTTCTTCTCCCTTTTATCGACAATGCTATACCGATGACGATTGTCAAGAACTGTGTCGACCTGAAAGTATTCCTCTTGATTATACTTTATATTTTTCTCATAAGTATAAAGTGCGGTCTCTGGCCCAAAGACTTGCTTGGTAGAATCATCCAGGATCTGCGCCTGCAATGTAGTACTTACAATTAAGCAACTGAGGAAAAATATGAAGCCAACTACTCTCACGCACAAAAATAGATATCACCGTCCATTATCTTCCGTATTATCAAAAGAATTTAAAACCAGATGATCGAACCTATCGCTATCCTTTAGGAAGTCCACTTCCAAGGGTAGGTAGAAAACCGGCAACTCTTGAATGATTACTCTTAAAGAAGCAGCCAACCATTTAACTATATCCTTTTCAGTTGTCAGTATGGACAGCGGTTCACCTAAGTTCTGATCATAAACGTCTTTGATCTGCATCAAATCCTGTGCCGAATAGTGGTGGTGATCCTTGTATTTCAAATGTTTGACCAATTTGAAACGGCGCATGACATAATCTTCAAGCTGTTGGCTGGAAGCAATGCCTGAAACCAGAATAACTCGTTCCGAGCATTCGGAGTTTAATCCTGCTGTCACTGGCTTAGGATTGGCATATTTTATTCGACTAAAAAACACAGGGGCTTGTCGAGCGTATTTAGAAATAGATGTTTTTATCTTGTCGATCTGAACTGACGGCAGCACCTCAGGGC
>JBPCUG010000334.1:0-3058 GCA_051011275.1 Cyclobacteriaceae bacterium
AGGATTGGTTGCTTACCTGTAGTAGAAGATAAACACCTGGTGGGTATAGTTACGGAAACTGACTTGGTAAAAGTAGCACAAGAATTGATCAAGGAAATCAAAAAAGATGATACAGCACCTTAAAGATGTAGCAGCGAACGGCACAAGCTTTAAGCGGGTTATTGGTAGCTACTCATGCGACTTGCCAGGCCCTACCATGTTATTTATTTGTAGCCTACATGGCAATGAACCATCCGGATTGGTTGCCTTTGAAAGGGTAATAGAAAGACTAAGTAAGGACCAGCCAAAACTACATGGGAGCTTGATCGGTCTGGCTGGAAATCTTGCAGCGTTGGAACAAAACGTACGTTTTATCGACAAAGATCTAAACCGAGCTTGGACCAGCGAACGAATCCAAGGACTTGCGAACGGTACCATTGGGCATAGCTGGCACCTATCTGAAAATACCGAACAAAAAGATCTTATGGATCACATGAAGGAGATATTCTCGAACCGACGAGGTCCGGCATATGTCTTTGACTTACACACTACCTCATCCGTCAGTGAAGCATTTATTTCAATTAACGATACCATTAGGAATCGCACTTTTGCTCAACATTTTCCCGTTCCCATTATTCTAGGAATTGAAGAACACCTCGAAGGAACCATCTTAAACTATATTAATGAACTTGGACACATTGCGGTTGGCATAGAAGGTGGCCAGCACCAGGACCCAACTTCAGCAGATCGTCATGAGGCAGCTATCTGGGTGGCGTTGGAAAAAGCCGGTTGCATTGAACCCAACGTTATGCCTCGACTTGCTCAAGAATGGGCAACGAGACGCCAGAAGCAAACTAATAAAATTTTTGAAGTTCGCTATCGGCACGACCTGCAACCAACTCAGAGGTTTAGAATGTATCCTGGTTTTGTAAACTTCCAATTTGTAGCAAAGAATGATCCACTGGCATATGGCGATCAAGGCACCATCAAAGCTCCCCGGACGGGAAACATTTTTATGCCATTATACCAACAGCAGGGAAATGATGGCTTTTTTATTGTACGAAGGATCAGACCATTTTGGCTACATGTTTCCAAGTGGTTAAGGAAAAGGAATATGCATCGGTTGTTTGCTTACTTGCCTGGAATTACTAAGCACGAAGGTAAAGATTATGAACTGGTAGTAAATACGAATATAGCCCGATGGTATGTTATTGAATTGTTCCACCTAATGGGGTTCAGAAGAAAGGAAAAAGCACAGCATGCGACTATTTTCCGACGACGGGAATACGATTTCAATGGTCCTGAAGAAGCTAGATAATGGTTATCTATAAACAGGCAAACTATCAAACTCCTTGGCTTTATCCGGTTCCAGTAAGTAATCCTTTACTGCTCTGACCAAAGCTTTATGTGATGAGTATAATTCACGATTCACATTTAATATCGTGCTAATACCTATTTCATTTAAATGCTTTCGCTTTAATTTAGAGTAGATCATATCTAGAAAGTGATCGTAGTTTTTGTGGAGTTGTATGAATTGTTCCATCAACTCCTCCAAATATGCTGTTTGGTTTTCTCCGGCGAATATCCCATATAATTCCAAATAGAACCTTCCAGAGGCGTCGCTAAGGGCAAGATATAGTTTGTTAATTGAAGAAGATGGTGCTTGCTCGAGCTCTCGCAAATTATGCTCAATATCCTTTATCCCTTTAGTAGCGTGCAAGGCATTTTTTGTCACATCCAGCAATTTGCTTAGTTGCTGAGATTGCCGATCATCTAAGGTCTCTTTTTGTAGCTCCAGATAGAATCCAAACAATTCCCCTTCCAATTGCTTGATACGACGGTACTTTTCAATAAAGGACTGTTGATTCGGTCCTAGCCACCTTCTTTTTTCATGATCCTGATGTATCAATGATGGCTCATCCAGCTGAAAGGCCTTAAGATGCAGGTCAAATACATGAAACAACAGATGTTTTATTTCATTTTGGAGCGCCTCCATTGCCGCCTCTGGCACGTCCGTATTCACCTGGTTTATGAACTTGCTAATAGTCACTGGTGCTTCCTGAAATCGCTTATTTAAAAACCTGGCAAACACGCCAAGTAGTGGAAAGAAAATGAAAATGCCCAAGAGATTGAAACTGCTATGAAACACTACCAAAGCAATCAGTGGGTCCTCAATACCTAGGACCTCAGTGACCAAACCGATCAAAGGCAGAATAAAAATGAATGCTAACAAATCCGTGATCAGATTGAACATAAAATGGCTTAATGCCACCCTTTTTTTTGCGGCCACACCACCAATGCCTCCCAATACTACAGTAATGGTAGTGCCTAAATCTGACCCTATAACCATAGCAGCTGCTGCATCAAACGGAATGATCCCTCCATGTAAAGCGCTTAGTGTGATAGCCATTGAAGCAGAACTGGATTGTATTAATGCAGTAAAAACAAAACCTACCAAAAAAAATACCCAAGCTGGATAGGCCGCAAAGAAAGCCAGATCAAAATTCTGAGCCAGGTATTCTATGCTGGTTTTCATATAATCTAATCCCAGGAAAAGAAAGCCAAAACCAACAAGCAGCCTGCACACGCTGTAAATTCGGGCCTGAGACATAAAAGCTACCATACCGATCCCTCCAAGACCTATCAATGGCAAGGCAAAGGATTCAATACTAAGTTTGAAACCCAAGGTAGCTACGATCCAACCGGTAAAAGTGGTACCCAGGTTGGAACCTATAATGATCCCTAGCGCGTGCTTCAATTCTATAATACCAGCGCCGACAAAGGCTAGTACAATAAGTGAAACCACTGAACTGCTTTGCAGTATTGCAGTTACAAAGGTGCCGCTGAGGACCGATTTTACTTTGTTTTTTGTGTGCTTTCTAAGGAAGTTTCGAAAGGATGGTCCAGTCAAATCAGAAAGCGCACTTTCCAATTGATGCATACCGAAAAGGAAGATGCCTAAACCGGCGATGAATTTCCAGGTGTCAAAATGCTCAAACAAAATGGGTCCCTCACATGCTTAAACAAAGGAGCCTAACATCCGTTAGAGTCCCAATGACCTCAATCACCAAGCTGGCTG
>JBPCUG010000335.1:0-5061 GCA_051011275.1 Cyclobacteriaceae bacterium
TGCTAAAGCAAGCTTTTCATCCGACAGCATCTATGAAGTTTGTAAGTGACGAGGGTTACAAAGAAGTAAATGCTGTGGAATTTTTTCAAGGTGTAATGAAACCCGGACCCAGGCAAAGCCGGCAAACACATATCGTGGATATAAATGTATCAGGTAATGCAGCCAGTGCCAGAGTAGAAGCCGTTTACCCTACTTTTAAGTTCATCGATTATATGAACCTTCTCAACATTGATGGGGAATGGAAAATTGTAAGTAAGATATTCTATCGGGAAGAAGCACCCAAGCCTTAGTTATTAGTTCCTGGTTGCTGGTTCTTAGTTAGTGGTGCGTCGTATTAGCGCATTAACACATTAGCACGTTAAACTGCTATTCACCTAAGCTGGTAGCTGACTGCTTTCGCGGTATGGCCAGCACATAGCTCCTACCTGACTTCACCGTCAGTTTTGGTTTGCGCAACCAGGGATTATGCTTCTTGAGGATCTTATAATTGATGCCTTGCTGCTGAGAAAAACTTACCAGATCGTCAATAGATCGGTCGACCGATATCTCGACCAGCTCTTCAGGTTGATACAAGTGCTCAGCTGGGATATTAAAACCATACTTTGCCGGCGATTCTAGCAATTCCTTGCAAGCTAGAATGCGAAATACATACCGAGATGTTTCTTCGGTCAGTAAAAGATCGTAATAAGAAGTCACCTTCTGTTCATTCAACCGATTTTGAATACCTTGCATTCCACGGTTATAAGAAGCAGCCGCTAAAGTCCAACTGCCCAATTGAGCATGTGCCCGTTTCAAATACTTGCAGGCTGCTTCGGTCGACTTCAAAGGATGATACCTTTCATCCACTTCTTTGGTCACCTCCAACCCCCACTCCCTAGCAGTAGGTTTTAAGAACTGCCAAAAACCAACAGCCTGTTTGGGAGAAACCACATTCAGCAGTCCACTTTCGATTACAGTAAGATATTTAAAATCATCAGGGATACCATTCTCTGCCAGAATCTTCTCGATCTGAGGAAGCCAGCGGTTGGCCCTCTTAATAATAAAAATGGAATTGTTGTGCCAATAGGTATTGATATGGATCTCACGATCTAGCCGTTCTCTTACATCAATAATATCCAATGGAACTTCTTCACCAGCAAAGCTCAACTTTTCAGGTAAGCTGACCGAGGTGGAAGCCAATTGCTTTATCTCTTCAGTCGGAATTCCCATGGGTTCGTCCGATGCTGCTGTGACCTCATTGGCTTTTTTCGGCTGATACTCCTTATAGCCGACATAGCCGATCAGCAGTAGTAGTGTTACTATGGAAAAAGCATATTTCAATTTGTGTAGCTTTTTTAAAAGTTAGGAGACAACAAATACTGGGAATAAAAATCATCTAGTAGCTGAACTGCCTCGGTGGGAGTATCTACAATATTAATCAGATCCATATCACCTGGGCTAATAGTTTGTTCTTTATCCCTGAGTGTATCTTTGACCCAATCAATCAATCCACCCCAAAAATCTTTCCCCACTAAGATAATAGGAAACTGACCAATTTTCTTAGTCTGGATCAAAGTGATGGCTTCAAACAGCTCATCTAAAGTGCCGAAACCACCGGGCATCACTACAAAGCCTTGTGAATATTTAACGAACATTACCTTGCGCACAAAAAAGTAGTCAAAAGAAATTAGCTTATCGGGATCTATATAAATATTGTTGCCCTGTTCATGAGGTAGCTCGATATTTAGGCCCACCGACTTACCAGCTTCCCTTTTGGCTCCCTTGTTTCCTGCTTCCATAATACCAGGACCTCCCCCGGTAATTACCCCGTATCCATGCCTTACCAATTTGGCAGCGATTTCTTCCGCCATTTTATAATAGGGATGATCAGGCTTGGTTCTAGCTGATCCAAATACGGATACGCACGGCCCAATCTTGGACAGTTTTTCAAAACCTTCTACAAACTCCGACATCACCTTAAAGATCACCCAAGAATCAGAACTCTTGATCTCATTCCAATCACGATCCTTAAAAGCTTTTTTAATTTTATTTTCGTCCTCTACCAGTTGGAAATTTTCTTTTTCTATTTCCTCCGCAGTTTTCAATCTTCTTTGTCCCATACTATTATTTTTTTAGGGAGGCAACCCCTATATATAATCTTTTATAATCAAATTTAGTGCCTTTTTGCCCTCATCTATGTAATAGGTCTTCCAAGGCCATAGTTAATTGTGGAAACTTGAACTCGTAACCTGCCTTTTCGATCTTTTTGCTAGACACTCGTCCCCCATTTAGAACGATCTCAGCCATTTCACCTAATGCAAGCTTCAATGCAAAACCAGGAACCGCGGGAAGTACTAACGACCGGTTTAATAATTTGGCCATGGCTTGAGTCATTTCTTTATTGGTAACCGGTTGGGGTGCTACCGTATTATATGGACCCTCCATAGTTTTATCAGTAACGGCCTGCTCAAATATACCACACAAATCTTCTATATGTATCCAACTCATATATTGTTTGCCTGAACCCAAGACTGCACCGATACCAAGTTTGATCGGCTTTGCAAGTTTACCCAAAGCACCTCCCTCCCCACTTAACACCACACCGATCCGTAAAAGTACCACCCTATTTTCTAACTGTGTTAGCTCTTTTGCTTCCGCCTCCCAAGCTTCAGTTACTTGGGCCAGAAAATCATTACCAAAGCTAGTTCCTTCCTCTTTCCAATCGTCACTGAGATCGCTCCCGTAGATACCTATAGCAGATGCACATATAAATGCCTCCAACGGAGTCGATTGATCCTTTAATTTTTGGTGTAATAATCGAGTCGATTGTACCCGGCTGTCCAGGATCTCCTTTTTCCGGCTCGAGGTCCACCGGGCATCAGTCACACCTGCCCCGGCCAGGTGAATGACAATATTAGCATTTTCCAAAGCCCCATCTTCAATAAAACTTTTATGAATATCCCAGATGTAGGTTTTTTCTTTATTTTCACCTCTCCGGGAGCGGCTAAGGTGCGTCACGGAATAGCCTTTCCTTTCAAATTGCTCAGTTAAGTGCCTCCCAATTAGGCCTGTGCCGCCAGTAATAAGAATATTTGTGGCCATATACTATCAAATTAAAGGTTTCCGTTATTAAACCGGCAATTCGGCCAAAGTTTTCTTTTGGCATTGTTTGATTCATGCTATTATTCCATCTTATTTTTTAACTTTGCGAGTTATGAAAAAGTGTTATGGGATTTTCTTATTATTTCTTTTCTTTATTGCTTTCAAGCAAGCTAAGGCTCAGCAATATTTAGGGATCAGCAATAGTAACTTTTCCGGCACTCACGGATTGCACATGAATCCCGCCATGGCTGCCGACAGCCGGCACGTGTTATATGTTAATTTAGCAGGGAGCGATTTTTATGCGGCTAATAGCTATGCCACCTGGAGAGGCCCAAAATCATTTCTCAAGTTTATTATCGATAACGATCCGTTTGAAGAAAATATTATTGACCCTCAAAATAGCAACAAAAAAAGCTTGCTCGATAGCGGCTTTGATGTTCGCGGACCTTCATTTATGGTCCGGCTTAGCCCTACCAGCGCCGTGGGCCTGACCAGTAGGGTAAGGGCGGCTTTTCAGCTTAATAATGTTTCACGTGATATTGGTGAAGTTATTCGCACCGGCTTAGACAATTTCGATCTCCAAAATGTGCCATTTACCGATGGCACATTTTCCTTAAATAGCAACCTATATACTGAAGTGGGCATAACTTTTGGTTCGGTTCTTTTGCAAGAAGGAGACCACTTTTTAAAAGCAGGTATTACCGCTAAAAGGGTTTGGGGTGGTTACTCATGGCATTTTATTAATCAATCCTTGGATTATGAGATCACCGCACAAGGCAATCGAGAATCGTTGATCATAAACAATATTTCTGGCTCCTATGGATTTAGCCGCAATGTTGCGATAGGCGATCTCTTTCCCTGGGATTTTATCTTTGATAATAAGGATGGTTCGGGCTGGGGAGCCGATCTTGGTTTGATCTATGAATACCGACCCGATCTTGAGCAATACCGCAAGAACATAAACGGCCTCTTAATGCTAGATCCAAAGAAAAACAAATACAAATTTCGGGCCGGCTTATCGCTCCTCGACTTAGGACGGATTAAATACGATGGTCCCGGAACTGAAAGTTATAACATTGACGCTAGTAATAAAATATTAACAGACACCGACTTCAACAATCTCGATGAAGACCCAGTCGAAATTATAAATGATGTCTTAGATCTTAATAACCCTATTGGTTCTTTTAATTCAGGATTACCTACTGCTCTGGCTTTCAACTTTGACTACCAATTCCACCAACGCTTTTACACTACCTTTACTGCCCTTCAGGATTTGAGAAGTGCTGATGCTGTGGCCATGCACCAAAATTCTCTTGTAGCAGTAACTCCCAGGTTTGAAACTAAATGGTTTGAATTTTCAATGCCTTTGTCTTTGCAAAACCGACACAGAAATTTTGCAGTAGGTGCAGCGCTTAGAGCCGGCCCTTTAGTCATAGGGTCGGACAATCTCGGAGGCCTGCTGGATATTGGCGATGTTTATGGTGCTGATTTTTATGCCTATCTCAGTGTACCAATATTCAAAGGGCAAAAGCGAGATAAAGATGGCGACGGCGTTTCCAATCGTTTGGACCTGTGTCCTGATACACCGGGTTTGTGGGATTTTAGGGGCTGCCCGGATAGTGACAGCGACGGTATAGCAGACAAGGATGACAGCTGCCCGGAACAACCAGGGTCTGAAGAAATGAATGGCTGCCCGGATACTGATGGAGACGGTATTCCTGATGACCAAGACCCTTGCCCTGATCAAGCCGGACCCTCTCCTGACCAAGGATGTCCGAATGATCAGGATAAAGATGGCATCATAGATGTAAACGATAGTTGCCCTGAAGAAGCAGGCACAGTACAGAATCAAGGCTGCCCCGATAAAGATAGTGACGGTTTAATTGACAGCGAAGACGACTGTCCCGATGAAGCTGGACCTATCGAGATGAAAGGCTGCCACGATGGAGATGGGGATGGGTTATCCAATGCTCTGGATGC
>JBPCUG010000336.1:0-3684 GCA_051011275.1 Cyclobacteriaceae bacterium
ATCAAAGCCCGCTGTTTTTGTTTGTATTCCTCGCTTTGCTCCACGGCATATCCTCCAGCATCTTTGTCGTCCGATGCACCCTCTACCATTACAAACTTAGCACCTAAACTTTCTACCTCCTCTTTTGCAGCTAAACGAGTATCAAAGGCCTCCACTACAGCACCTAACCTCTTACCTGTGGCCGCTGCTTGCAGTCCCGCAACCCCCGCACCAAGGATCAACATTTTCGCAGGGGGTATTGTACCGGCAGCAGTAGTCAACATAGGGAAATACCTTGGCAAATAATCCGCAGCTATTAATACCGCTTTATAGCCGGCAATAGATGCCATCGATGAAAGCACATCCATGGCTTGAGCCAGGGTGGTTCGTGGAATCATATCAAGACTAAAAACAGTATAATTTCTTTTTGCCAATCCATCTAACACTGACGGATCAGCGAAAGGTTGATAAGAAGTTAGTAAGGTTTTTCCTTCTCCATAGGTAGTTAAGTCACTATCGGATAGAGGATTGATGCTAATCAATAGGTCTGATGATTTAAGCAGATCATCACGACTTTTTATGGTGGCTCCGGCGGCTTGATAATCCTGATCTGAGAAAAAAGCCTCAGCCCCGGCACCTGACTCGACCGAAACTTGGTTTTGGGATTCAACTAATTGTTTAACATTGTCTGGGATCAAAGCAACCCTGGCATCACCGAGTTCCTTTACAATTCCAATATGCATATATAGTAAGAATTAAAAATTGAAGCGCGCTACGTCGGCGCTCCAATATACGAAAGCTCCTGATATTATAAAACAGCTTCTTAGTCCCCTTTGATTAAGCGATTATTTTATTCCTGAAAAGAGCTGGGGAAAGCAGATTTGGGGAGCAAACTCAATAAAATAGGGAGGGTGATAAAAGTGAAAGGTAATGCAATGATCACAAAAGTAGGAACTGTCTTTAGGATATCGATCAATTGTTCCCTCACCTTTGCTTTTTCTTCTTTTGAGAGGGGCTCACGACGGGATTTATTCATTAGAAAAACTAACTCTTTGCTCTCATGAATTTCCTGGACCACATAATCCTTGTTTTTACTGACAAATCGTTTCAACCGTCGCACATATCTCTTTCTAATAATATTGATCTCTTGCTTACCTAACAGATATCGAATGTCAGTCCAGTTTTGCAAAATGAAGCTCTCAACGGCCAACAGGCTATTTTCTAATTCCTCTCTTGAAAAATGAAGTTTGGCGCTAAGACGCTTCAAAAAATCCTTTTCAGATCTGGTAACTTCCTTATCTGCCCAGGTAATCAATATGGCCATCTCGAGCAAATATTTCCTCAGTATCCAAGAGTCAACGAAAGGCAACTTTAATTGAGCTAAGGAGGGAGGATTCTTTAAAAACCGGTTAGCTTCTTTTTCCTGCTCCCTGGTTAGATTGGCCGATTCCATAAAATACTTGAACAATGATCTTTCAGAACGCTGCAGTTTGTAATCCGATTGAGCTGCAGCTGCCATAACCTTAAGGATTGCTAACCTAACCTCTTCCTTTTCTGTCTTTAGGGCAGCTAAGTCTATTTCTTCTTTGCTATTGACCCACCGATTGTAGTAAAACACATCAAGGAACAGCAGGCTATTGTGGAAGAAGGTGGTTAAGTAACTTTTGAAGTCGGCAGATTGAATTTTCAGTCTGCGATTTATAATGCTTTCAGCAAGTAGTACGGGATCTTCTGGTTTCTTTGTTTGAGGATTTTTGTATCCAGGATAAAGTCCCTGGTAGTACTTATTAAGCTTGTCCGGTAATTGCTTGCGTGTTTCGAGTCTTACCTGAGGAATAGTAGTGATACTCTCTGAGCTAATGATTAAGAAAGACTCAGTTAGAATCAATTTCATTAATCCTTTCTGATCACATTGGTCCAAGTCAAAGTGAGCCTGCAAAGGGTGCTGCAAGGGATGCCCATACATAATCCCGGTAGGTTGCAGCAATCGATACAAATGTTCCTCTGACTCCCCGAGGGCTTTTGCCTCATGAAGTAGGTCCAGTTGTTCTCGATGCTGAAGGTATTTCTTTAACCAACCCTTTTTACTGGGATTCATAATTGAAATCTTAGTAAATAACACCCAAAGCCGGTAATTTAGCCCTAAGTGGTGTGGCTAGTAAGAATAGTGTGAATACAAAGATACGAAAATTCCCAGACATACTTTTTCAGCGGGTCGACAATAGCCCTTTGGTGCTATTTCGAATGGCTTTTGGGTTTTTAATATTTGTTGAATCGGTAGGGGCCATATTTACTGGCTGGGTTCGTCGAGCAATGATCGATCCCGACTTCACCTTCACATTTATTGGTTTCGAGTGGTTGCAGCCATTGCCAGGCTACGGCATGTATTATTACTATGCTTTGATGGGGGTTTTAGGGTTGATGGTTATGGTTGGCCTATTTTACCGATTTAGCATATCGATGTTTACCCTCTTGTGGTGGGGTGTTTATTTGATGCAGAAATCCAGCTACAACAATCACTATTATTTGTTGATCCTGTTGGGCTTGTTGATGATAGCGGTCCCTGCAAATGCTTATTTTTCTTTGGATGTTCGCAGAAACCCAGCTTTGAAATCCCTAAGCTGCCCTCAATGGTGTATCTGGATATTCGTGATCCAGATTGGGATCGTTTTCACCTACGCAGCATTTGCAAAATTGTACCCCGGTTGGATGCAAGGAGACTTTATCCGGCTTTCCTTTAGTGCCAAGCAAGATTTGCCGTTAGTTGGGCCTATATTGAGCCAGGAGTGGTTGATCTGGACGGTAGTTTATGGTGGATTTCTATTCGATCTTCTGATCACTCCTATTCTTTTATGGTCTAAAACCAGATGGATTGGAGTTGGCCTCTCAGTAATTTTTCATTTGTTTAACTCTTACGTATTTCAGATTGGAATTTTCCCCTATATGATGCTGGCCATGCTAGTGCTATTTTTTCCTGGAGAGGCAGTAAGAAGTGTATTCATAAAATCCAAACCGGTATTTTCGGAGGAGCAAACTGGAAGCTTTATTAAAAACAAAAGGATCTTGGTCGTAGGATCTTTTTATTTGATCCTCCAGATATTCCTACCCTTACGACATTTATTGTTTCCCGGAAATGTACATTGGACGGAGGAAGGCCATCGTATGGCATGGCATATGATGCTTCGTTCCAAGTCAGGAACAGCGGTCTTTCGAGTGGTTGATCCTAGCTCAGATCAAGTGTGGGAAGTATTACCTATCAGTTATATGGCGTCTAAGCAAGCGCACCGTTTGGCCACTCATCCAGATATGATCTGGCAATTTAGCCAAAGATTGAAAGCACAGTATTTGGAAAACGGGTTTCCAAATGTACAAATTTATTGCACTGCTAATGCCAGATTAAACAATGGCGCCTACCGTGAATTAATTGATCCAGAAGTCGATCTGGCCCGTGAAACATGGAACCGTTTCAAGCACAATGAATGGATCCGTTTGTGATTTTCATGGTTGTAACAAACAAAAAAAAAGCCACCGACAATGTCGGTGGCTTTTTTTTAATGTTAAGACTTTAGTTAAAAGCAATACCCAAGGTGAGACCAGGTCTGACTCCAAACCCATCGAATATAGAGGTTGAAAATGTATCATTACTATCACCCTTGGCTTTCACGCTTCCATTGGCATACTCAGGTCCAATGTACACGTCTAATG
>JBPCUG010000337.1:0-7077 GCA_051011275.1 Cyclobacteriaceae bacterium
CCAAATACGAGCAAATTGCTTCAATTGTTCTTTTCAATCTTTGTATATTGTTGGTCTGGAAGGGGTAGCATTTTTTATGCAGGAAAATTTTCTACATTTCATTTGGGAACATCAGTATTTTAATAAGGAAGATTTGGTCACCACTGATGGCGAATCTTTAAATGTTTTTCACACCGGCTATAGAAACGACCATTCGGGTCCTGATTTCTCTAGCAGTCGATTGAGCATAGGTGCGATGGAATGGCATAGATCCACCGAAATACATATCAAGGCTTCTGAGTGGAGAAGTCATCAACATCACCATGATCCAGGATACAATAAAGTGATACTTCACGTGGTTTGGCAGGATGATCACTCGGTTTTTCGCCAGGACGGCACCTCTATTCCTACTTTAGAGCTGAAAAGACGGGTGGCTCCTGAAATGATCGATCGGTATCAGAGATTGATCAGAAATCGACAATCTATTCCTTGCTCCGGACAATGGGATCTTGCTGAGGAAGTAGTTAAGCTTTCGATGCTGGACAGAGCGCTTTTTAACCGGATCGAAAGCAAAGCCAAAAAGATACAAGCCCTGCTAGAGGATACCGGGAATAATTGGGAAGAAGCAACCTATCATTGGTTAGTCCAGAACTTTGGTTTCAAAGTAAATAATGATGCCTTCGCTTGTTTAGCTGGGAAATTGCCCTACCAGATACTCAATCGGCATAGAACAGATATTACATCGCTTGAGTCGCTGCTATTTGGTCAAGCAGGCTTCCTGGACCATAACCTTGAGGATGAATACCATCGGCGACTTGCAATGGAATACCAATTCTTAGCGCACAAGTACGATCTATCCGCAAAGAGGATGGACCGCCATCAATGGCGTTTTCTTAGGCTCAGGCCAGCTAATTTTCCCACCGTGCGTTTGGCACAACTAGCTCAGCTAATTCACCGTCAGGCCAACATCTTTTCTCTTTTTAGAGATCATGATTTCCGGGAGTACACTTCGGCATTTTGTGGTAATGTGTCTAACTATTGGCGCAATCACTACTACTTTGGAAAGCAACATGGAAAAAATGCAATGAGGATGGGTAGGGCCAGCGCTGAGAGTTTGGTGATCAACACTGCTGCACCTATTTTAGTGGCTTACGGTAAAGCATTGGATCAGCCCTCTTATGTTGAAAAGGCCGTGCAGCTTTTACAATCTTTGAAAGCAGAAAAGAATCAAATCATTAGGCAATGGGCGGCACTCGGGTTGCGCTGCCGGTCGGCCTTTGATTCCCAAGCAATGATCGAGTTGTATAATAGTTTCTGCAAGAGTAAAAGATGCCTTTCCTGTAACGTTGGTGCTCATCTGATTAAGACAGCTTAAGGTGCAGATATTTCTTGTTATAGCACACCTCGTTCTCCTAGGCTGGATCACATCTAAAGTCTACGCCAGATACGGAGATGGTTTATTAAAACCGACGTTCTTTCCCGCCTTGCTATTCAAGTTGGGTGCAGGCGTACTACTGGGTGTAATCTTCAGGTATTATTACGGAACCGGAGATACCTGGGCTTTATTCTTGGAGGCAACGACCTTTGCTGAGCAAGGGTACGCAGCTCCGCTGGAATTCCTCCAAGCTCTTTTTTTAAATGACTATGCTCCTGCTCTTAAGGCATCTCTGGTTTATATAGATCAACCACGCGCACTGCTGGCGGCAAAAGTAATAAGTCTTTTCAACTTGATCACCTATAATCATTACTGGCTGGTAAGCTTATATCTTTCATTGTTTAGCTTCATTTCATTTTGGTTGCTGGCTCGAAAGCTTGTTGACTATTTCCCCAAAGCCAAATTGGCTATTGCTGCTGCATTTCTATTTTTCCCTTCCGTAATATTTTGGAGCTCAGGGGTAAGTAAGGAGAGTTTAGTCATGGGAGGCATATGTACTTCCCTGGCTTTGTTATTGCCATTGTTAGTCAAAAACGAACGTTTGAAACCGTGGCATTGGATATTAGTTGTACTGGGTTTACTAATGGTGACATTTATCAAATATTATTACGCAGCGGTTTTGATCCCTATGCTCATTGTGGTTTTAATTATTGGTGGGAAGCAATGGCGCCTGTCGAAAAAGGTGCTGACTGCTTTTGGTTTATTAATCATACTTTTGGTAGCCGCTTCGTGGTTGCACCCCAACTTACACTTAGACCGGCTGCTTTTCGTGGTAGTTGCCAACGGACAAGAGATGATTGCAAATACCTCCGGAACCGACTATATAGTGTACCATCGCTTGACCCCTGAATTTAGTTCCGTAGCCATGAACTTTCCACTTGCGGTTTTTTCTGGTCTTTTTAGGCCAACTTTGATGGAGACTAAAACAATTTTCCAATTGTGGACTGGCTTGGAAAATGCTTTTCTGTTAGTTTTTGCCTTGGCTCAGTTAACTCGCTGGAAAACGATCGATCATACTATTTTGCTATGGGCAGCTATTATTTATGTCTTACTATTAGCCGGCTTTCTGGCTTTGGCAGCACCAAACTTCGGTACCCTAGTGCGGTACAAAATAGGATTCTGGCCCTTCTTAGTTTTTCTAATTCTGGCAGGCAATCCTTGGTTGAAAATTAGGAGCAGGTTTGCCCAATAGTGAAGATAGGCGTAACTTTGACTTTCATGGAAAAACCGGTAATGCTTCTTGGTGCGACAGGGCTGGGTCCTGTGGCTTTAGATATTTTCACCCAAAATAATGTGGTGGTATATGGGTTTCTTGACGATAATAAGGATCTCCATCACACCGAGATACACAACATTACGGTTTTAGGGCGCACAGACGATGATGGGTTTCTAAAATTAGTTGGCAAAAAGTGTGAGGCCTTTGTGGCCGTTGATGAAACAGATCTACGCCGTGGACTAGTAGAACTAATAAACCAACGGCGGAAAGTTATGCCGATTAATGCAATCCATCCATTGGCTTCGATAGCCTCAACAGCCTATTTGGGGCATGGGAATATGATCCAGATCGGAGCGGTTTTGGCTACAGGTACGGAAATCAAAAACCACTGTATAATCGGGGCAAATGCAGTTATAGACTATCAAGCGGAATTGGCAGATTATGTGCAAGTGGGAGCAGGTAGTATTATCAACAGTCAGGCAAAAGTTGAGGAGGATGCTTTCATTGGCTCAGGAGTTACCATAGTGTCGGGAGTGACGATCGGTGCCGGTGCCAGAATTGGTGCCGGTTCAGTGGTAATAGCTGATGTTAAGAAAGGAGAAACTGTATTTGGTAACCCGGCGAAGGTAGTCAACAGTTAACAATAAACAATGGACTATAATATTCTACTATACTATTGTTACACGGCAATCGAGGATCCCGATTACTTTCGAGAGCGACATCATTTCGATTGCTTAGCCCTGGGTCTAAGAGGTCGAATTATTATAGCTCCGGAGGGTATTAATGGAACAGTTTCCGGTTTAGTTGCGGATACTGAAAAATACATGTCTCTTCTGAAAAGAGATGAAAGGTTTAGTACGATCGATTTTAAAGTTGAACCTTATCACCAGCAAGCATTTCAAAAATTAAATGTCAGGGTAAAGCCAGAGATTGTGCATGCAAATTTGACCCACATAGACCCCACCCAAAAAACTGGGGAATACATAGAACCGGAGGCATTAAAAGAGCAGATGAAAGATCCGAATGTTATCCTGCTGGATGTACGTTCTAATTACGAGCACAAGTTGGGGAAGTTCAAAGGTGCCCACACTCTGGACATGGAGAACTTTAGGGAGTTTCCGGAAAAAGTCGAAGAGCTAAGCCATCTGATGGACAAGAAGATCATCACCTATTGCACTGGAGGTATTAAATGCGAGAAGGCCAGCGCCTACCTTTTGGATCGAGGTTTTGAAAACGTATATCAGCTTCATGGAGGTATCATAAAATACGGCCTGGAAGCTGGGGGCGAGGATTTTGAAGGCAAATGTTATGTATTTGATAATCGCATCGGGGCCGAGGTAAATCACGTAAATCCGAAGGTGGTCAGTGAGTGCCACTGCTGTGGTAAAGCTTGTGATCACATGGTCAATTGTGCCAATCCTGAATGCAATTTGCACATGCCTCAGTGTGAAGATTGCGGGAGAGCTATGGAAGGAGCTTGTTCGGAAGCATGCAAGGCCCATCCGGAAAAAAGACCTTATGATGGAACCGGCTATTACCGAAAAGAGCTTAACGGTTACAACCCTTACCGGGGTATAAAAAGAGTCAATCGATTCGATCAATAAACTATGTCTGCTATTGGTGATTCCGAGTTGATCCTTAGCTCAGATGGAAGCATTTACCATCTTGGATTGAAGCCCGATGAAATAGCAACAACGATCATTGGAGTTGGCGATCCTGATCGGGTTAAACAAGTATCACGTCACTTCGATACCATTGAAGTCGAGAAAAGTAAGAGAGAATTCGTTACTCATACTGGTTACATAGGCCCAAGGCGTTTAACGGTGATCAGCACAGGAATAGGCACTGACAATACCGAAATTGTTTTCACCGAACTTGATGCACTTCTAAACATTGATTTCGATTCAAGGCTTCCCAAGATGAAGCGCAAGCAAGCTCAAATCATCAGGATCGGTACTTCCGGGTCCTTGCAGGAAGATATTACGGTTGGCTCTGAAGTGGCAACTAACTACGCCGTAGGCCTTGATAATCTGATGGCGTTTTATACATTCGGATCTTCCTCGATGGAACAAGGAATAGCAAGTGAAATAAAGAGCAAAGCCAGACTTTCCTTTTTGCCCTATTGCGCTCAGGGCTCAACCAAGTTGATGCAATCATTGGCCTCAGATATGACCCTGGGGAATACCGTCACTGCTCCGGGATTTTATGCTCCGCAAGGTCGGTCATTGGTTCTTAGTCTCAAATATCCTGATTTAATGGACTGTTTAGCTACTTTTGATCATAATGGGATCAGGCTAACCAACTTTGAGATGGAGACTTCTACCTACTATGCCTTAAGCCGACTTATGGGTCACGAGGTAATCAGTTTGAATGCTATTTTGGCCAATCGTGTCACGAAAAAGTTTGCTTCCGATCCGCACCAGTTGGTGGAAAATCTGATCGTTAAAACCCTGGATCAAATGTCGGGAAGGTAACAGTTATTACAAATAACTTTCTTTTTTCTTATCTTTCTGTTAAATTCATAACCCTACAGCAAGCGAGATAGCATTTATTAAAACATAATACTATCTAAACAGTTAACCTTTGTAGCACTTTGAACCACTAGATAATCATCCTATGAAAATACGTTTACTCCTTTGGTTGTTGGTTATGGCTTTTTTTTCCGGCTGCCTCTCATATGAAAAATTCGTTGTAGAATCGGATTACAGTTATGTCGGAAAGTTTAAGCGATACAAAACTTTCAATTTCCTCACTGATGCCAACTTCAATCATCAGGAAACAGTCCAGGATTCAACCATTAGGGATGCTATTGCTTCCAGAATGAGGTTGCAAGGATTCAAATACACGGAAAAGAACCCCAGTTTGCTGGTTACATACAAGGTCTTTTATGATGATTTTAACTTCCAGGGATATGAGCAACCGGAGTTAGAGCAATGGGTGCAATGGGAAAACGAAGATGAAGAGTACGATCCGATCAAGTACAATCTGAAAGAGGGCACTTTATTAGTCATTTTCCTTGATCGGAAAAAAGAGACGGCAGTGTGGCAGGGCTATTCTTCCAGTCTATTCGGTAACCAATATTTCAATAATGAGAGGTATGTAAAACGGGCTGTTCGTAACATTTTTGATCGCTATCGCTTGTGTGCAGATGGAACTGCTATTACAACTAAGCTGAACTAAATACTGCATTCCAAGATACTTGGGCCTGTTGTCTGTTGATAACAGGCTTTTTTTGTGGAATTGGAGAAAAGTAGTTTTGTAATTTTTTTTACAATTGCGTAAACTGTTGCCACAACCAACCAACAAAAACTATGAAAATCTTGAAAACTATTGTCCTAATAGTTGTAGGCATAGCCGTTTTGGCGGCTGTTGCCGGATTCCTTTCTCCTTCGGAATATAATATTGAGCGGTCGGCAGAAATGAACGCCACTCCGACTGCGGTTTTCGAAGAAGTTAATGATTTCAAAAAATGGCAGGCTTGGGGTACTTGGTTCCAAATCGATCCGGAAACTAAATATACTTATGAAGGGCCGGAATCGGGCACTGGAGCGGTTGTGAAATGGGTGAGCGACCATTCGCAGGTAGGCACAGGGCAGCAAACCATCCTGGAAAGTAAAAAGAACGAAAGCCTTAAAACCGAATTGAGATTTGAGGGTTACGATGACCCTGCATTTGCTGATTTTATTCTTGAACCAGCTGGAGAAGGTACCAAAGTCACCTGGACAATGAACGGTACCTGGGGAAAAAATCCTTTTATGAAGCTCATGGGCAATATGATGATCACCGGCGCCATCGAAGCAGACTATGATAAAAGTCTGGCCAATCTTAAGGAAATTGTCGAGGCAAAACCTTCATATAGTTACTCCATCGAAATCACAGAAGAACAAGGGGCGCCTATTAAGTATATAGGCATTACAGAATCTGTTAAAATGGAGGATGCTGCAGAAATTGGGCCGAAGATGGGACAATTGTTTGGCGAGCTGATGGCGTATGTAACCGAGCACAAGCTAGAGATGGCGGGAATGCCCCTTACGGTTTACCCGAAGTTTGACGAAACCGGAATTGATATGGAATGTGCGCTACCCATAAAAAATGCTACTGAGGTAGATGGAGACCGCATTGCTTACAAAGAAATTAATGCGGATAAAGTCGTCAAAGGTGTCCACATAGGTGATTATCAGCAATTGCAAACTTCGCACAATGAAGTGAATAAGTATATTGCTAACAATGCCCTATCCATTGCAGGAGATCCATGGGAGATTTATGTCACCGATCCAGGCGAAGTCACTGATACCAGCCAATGGGTAACCCATATTTTTTACCCGGTGGGCAACTAACCTCTTAAGACCTACGAGGTTCGTGGAATCTCGTAGGTCTTAAGAACTTTTTTCTTTTTTTACAGAAAACGCGGTTTCCACAGCGTCTTTAAGCTCATAGACTACGTTTT
>JBPCUG010000338.1:0-6640 GCA_051011275.1 Cyclobacteriaceae bacterium
TATGGTATTTATGTAAATTACAAAAAAGGGGTGATATGAAGTATAACCTATATAACTTTTACCAGTGCATATATAACATGAGGTATTACCGGAGGAACTATACGGATGGTCTAGGTAAAGCATGTACATTCGTGCGATGCTGATGAAACACTTTGCTATAAAGGCCCGGATTTTTTCGTTACCCTCCAAATAGAACTAAATAACATCAAAACCTTCGGTCCGTGATTAGGTGCGTCTTTTTTGATTTCGAAAAGACGCACCTAATAGTACTATGTTCTTTGATCAAAGTTGCCGGATCGGACTAGGATTTTGGTATCAATTTAAATTGCCAGCTCTTCGTTCCACCCAATTCCAAAATCGCTCAGTGGCCAGCGCTGGTTTAACTGATCCTTCACGCATGGCCTGCGTTCGAAATCAGTTGAACATCGTTCCGGGATTGTTGCACGCAAAAAGGGCATTTAGGGGGGAAGGGTCTGAGTAATCTCAGATTGGTGAAATTTAGAAAAGACTAGACCAATACTTAAAAACAACTAGTCTTTGAATACAAGAACCGGCCGGTTCGATAATCTACATACTTTCTAGTACGTTGTTCAATAACATATGCCACTAGTGCAAAGTTGTTATCTTAACCAATTAAAAGGATATTTGATCTCGAAGTATTAACCAAACCATCTGGGTTGCACAACTTTCTTTTATCAGCTACTTTTCGACGATTTATTTTTCACAATAGTTCAAAGTCAGTAAACCTATAAATTAGCAATTCATGAGAATAGGCATTGTAATAGGGCGTATTGGAGGAGTAGATGGCGTGGCTTTGGAAACGGAAAAATGGATCAAGGTTCTTAAAAAAATGGGACATCAAGTATTTGTGCTTTCCGGAGAATTTGAAGGACATTCCAGTCGGCATCATAAATACGAAATCGAATTTCCTCTGTTGTCCTTTTTTTCACCTGAATGCGAATGGGAGCAAAACAAAGCTTTTTATAACCCGGATAGTGATGCTGATGCACTTCACACAGGGATCGAAGAGGTCTCGGAAGTGATTGCGAAAAGGATTAAAAAATGGTTAAAGAAAAAAGAAATAGAGGTGTTGATCTCACAAACTGCCTCAGCCTTGCCCTCCCACTTGTCGATGGGCTTGGGAATAAAAAAGGTAGTAGAAAGCACCGGCATCAAAACCATTACCCACGACCATGATTTTCATTGGGAAAGGGGTGACCGCTACCTGTCTACTCATGATTCCATCAACAAGTTTATCAATGACACTTTTCCTCTGCGTAATCCCCAAGTGAAAAATGTAGTGATCAACAGCTATAATAAAAAAAGACTAAAAGAAAAGTTCCAAATTGATGCCGCGATGGTTCCTAATGTGATGGATTTTAACAAACCCTATGCAGTATTAAATGAAAAAAATATGTATTTCTTAAAAGATTTAGGGGTAAAAAAAAATGAGATACCCTTGTTCCAGATTACCAGGATCGTGAGAAGAAAAGCTATAGAAACTGCAATTGAACTTGTGCATAAATTACAAAATAAAAAAGTGAAGCTGGTTATTACCGGCAATCATCATGATGACGAAGGGGCTATTTATTTCCGGTATTTACTTGATCTTATCCATGATTTGAATCTAATTAATCAGGTAATTTTTGCCGATAAAATGGTGCTTGATCACAAAGATTTGTCGCACGCCTATGCCCATGCACGAGCTTGTACATATTTTAGCACTTACGAAGGATTCGGTAATGCTTTTATAGAATGTGCCCTGGCCCAGAAACCCATATTTGTCAATAATTACAAACCGGTTTACTGGCCAGATATTGGTGGTAAGGGATTCAGGACGGTAATGCTTGAAGATAACGAATTGACGGACCAAAAAGTGAAGGAAATGGAGGAGATCATTTACGATAAAAAATTATGCAAAGAAATTGGTTTGCATAATTACCAACTGGCGAAGCAACATTTCTCTTTGGAGACATTGAAGGGGCTACTTAAGGGAATACTGCTATTTTAACCACTTAACCGGAAATAATTTTGAAGCACGCCGTAAAAAGAATGATGAACTCCCTACAGGGAGAAAAGATCAATACCTGGTTTGATCTGGGATTATTTCTTGACCGGCTTAAGGACAAGCCTTCCTCAGCAGGATTTTCGGGGAGCTATGATGATTTTAAACAGCAGGTCAATAATGGGGGGATTGGCTTTGTTACCTTTTATTACGCTATAGATGGCATCACCAACGAATTGGAAAAGTACACCTCGGCGCTCAAAAAGATCTTGCCCGAGGTCCCCGTTTACTTTGTCGGAGGCGAGGTACGATCCGAGGCCTGGAATTCCAATGATCCTAATATCGATGCCGGTATCTTTCCTGAAATTCAGTCATTTGATCATTGGCAGCTCTATCAAGACTTTTTTAAAACTAAGCTGGAAAGGGGGAGCAAAGAATACAATGCCCTGATTGTCAAGTTTTGGGAAGAAGTCTTGCTGCTTACAGAAATAATAGGCAGGTGTATTGAGCAAAATGATATCCAATTACTTTTTGTAGTTAACGTTTGTTCTAACCCTGGTAATGTGGCCTTCGCTCTGGCAACCGTTCTTGCTGCCGAATATATGGGTGTGCCCGTAATCAATAACAGTCACGATTATTATTGGGAAGGCGGCAATTCACCGGCTGATATTAAATATAAAAAGTTGAAACCAGGTCCTCGGGATCTTTTCTTTACCAACGCTCATGTGGGTGAGTTTTTCTCAATTATTGAAGTTTTGTTTCCTTGGGAATCCAGATCCTGGATGACGGTAAACATCAATAGTATCCAGGACAATCATGTTGTAGAAGGGAACGGACATAATCCTGCCAATGTAACAGAATTGGGTACTGCCCTTGATTTTTCTCGTTTTAAGTCAGTTCCCAAACGAGAGAGCATTGTGGCCCTCAGCCAGGTGGGGGAGATCTTAAATGAAAGCATACAGGCCATTGGAGATCTCCTGAAAAAGGAAACAAAAAGCGAAATAGGACCTTTCCTTTGTGGCAAATCAGACATTCGGGAATTTGATTTTGTCAACAACAATATCGTTTTGTTCCAGCCGACCAGGATCATAGAAAGAAAATGCATCGAATTAAATTTTGAATTGGTCCATAAACTTTTTAAGCATAAAAACTTTCTTAAAAAATTTGAGGAAAATGCTCAGCTAACCCTTTCAATTATTATTTCCGGGCCCATCCCCACCGGACAAAAAGCCTATTTTCTTTTTTTATTGCAGCGGTTTTCGGAATTACTGAGTAAGCTCCCGAACGAATATCAAAAACGGGTTTTCCTGGGTTTCCTTTTCAGTGAATTTGACAGGCCAGAATTTAAACGCCGACACAAACACCCTGTAAAAATGCCTGATCTCTACAACGCCGCTTCATTGGTCCTTTTACCTAGTGAAACTGAAGGACGTGGTCTGTCCATTATCGAGGCTGCTGCAGCAGGAAAACCTATATTCTGCAGAAGATACGAACCACAGGAAGTATATTCAGAAGTGATTGGAGAACACCTGGAGGAGTCACTAAGACTGCGGGTGCTGGAATTTAGCGGAGAAAAGATCCCCAAGAATCTGGTAAAAATAATCATTGACAAAATCTTTTATCCTCAGGATTCCATGGAGGATGTGATCCATAATGAAAGGGTAGTCAAGATAAGATTTAAACTGACGAACTTACAAAAAAATGTAGACCACATTCTTTATCGTTTGTATCTACAGTTAATTTCCATCCCCGATCAAAATAGAAATATCGCCAATTATTTTGAGGAGTATCGAAAAAGCTTTCATTTAAAAAACCAAGATCTCCCCGCAGTCATTAATCAAAATTCCAGACATTACTTGCCAGGATATGGCCGTTTGGGCTTTATGATCTTTTTGAAATCCTTGATTGATCCCAGTTTTTTTAGGGTGGAAGAACAACAGATCAAAGGTTTGATCATGTTATATACCCAAAGAATGTACCGGGCCAACCCTGACCGTAAAAAAGTGAGCCTGGAAAACTACCACCAGCTATTTAACACTATTGATGACATTTTTAACTATCCTGAAGGTGAGATCACCGTCAGGCACGATCATTCTTTAGCTTATCGCCATCGCAATAAAAAGAAATATCCCTATAGGTCCTACACCTACCATGAGTTGACCGGGTTGGTCAATTTAATCTTCCAGGATATCATTCACCCTCCTGAAAGGCCTATTCAAGAATTGTCTACCCACGTTTTTTTCAACGACTGGAACCTGGCCCTGGTACAATTGACCAATAGCCACTATCTAGGTATCGATGACCGCAAAATGTTATTTCAAAAACTCAAACAAAAAATCCCCAGAGCCTATTTCCCGGGTAGGTATATAAAATATGAAATGGAATTTTTTGTACTCCAACCTATCAGGGCCATTTTAAACCTGGATATCGAGGAAGCGCTGACTGACGAAATGCTCCAAAAAAATCTCGAATTACTACCAGAGGTCTATATTTTTATCCACGAAAATCATGTTTTAAAAAGATATTCAACCGCATATGTCAGCCATTATTTAAAGTATACCCAAGACCATGAATTAAAATTACTTTTTAAACGTGGCGTAGTAAAAATAGTAAAGACCAAGCAGCTATGTATCGGTTTCCACTTGCTGCAGATGGGAGCTCAAGCCCTCAAAGTCCTGAGAGTGATCAAAGAGCAAAATGGTTTTCTCATTACCAACGGACAAAACTCAGCCATGATGACCGACATTTTGGATATAGATCATTTTCATATCGGACAAGTGAAAGGCATCCTAACCAGCAGGATTATGGGCATTCCCATAGGCAGTGGATTTGTCCAATTTGTGCCAGCGGGAGTCAGGACCACTTTGGCCTATCCTACGCCCATTCAAACTGCCAAAGACTTTGATAAAGTTATCAAAAGCAAAAACTTTAGGAAGTTAGAAGCAACACTGGGTGAAGAAAAAATACGGGATTTATTACGGAAAGATGCCGAGGAAAATGGAACACCCGTCAAATCATTCTTAGCTAATCTGGAAAGATCATTAAAGCAGAAAAGTGGACGATCCGGAATTGTTCATACTTACGTGGGAGGTGTTTATGAGGATGGCCTGCCATGGAGCGGGGTAATGGCTAAGATCAATACTCAGACATCCCCAAAAAAGTGGATATTTGTTGTACATACTGCCAATCACGCCCCCAGATCAGTACCTGAACTGGTGAAAGAATACCAAAAGGAAAATGGGAAAAAACCCCAGGTAGCTTGGAATGGGGGTTATATTTTGAACCCTGAGTTGGTAGGAAAATTGGGTCTACCGGAAACTTATATAGGTTCTCCATTAGGGCTATTGATCATGAACAAACAAGTCGTTTCACCACCATTGTTCAATAAGCCTGCCTTTATTATTTATAAAAGTGGAAAAACAGACATACAAAGAGTGAATTGCAGCCGGGGTTTTGTGATCTCTAATGGAAAGCGGCGTTTGGAATTCAACAAGAATAACTACAACATCCAATCCTCTGGCTTGCCCAGCTACTATGATCTTCTGTATCCACAGGCATTCCTTCCATGTGATGGTAATATGATTGTTCGCCTCGCTGGAAATGTGATCAAAGAGATTGTACCTGGAGGAAAAAATAAGGAGATACCGATCATTCCAGTGGGATTAACACTTTCAATACCACAAGAACAATTCGATCCTCAACTATTTCAGGAGGAACGTGAACTAGATATTGAGCTATTGAGCGACCAAAGCGATGACATAATCTGGAACGAAATAGCCCATGCAGTTGAGGCGGGTCCCGGTTTGGTGTCCAATAGGGAAATTAGCATTGATATGGTAGCAGAAGGCTGGAAGACCGACCATTCTATCAATACCCAGGCTGCTAGACTGGACTTTACAGATATGCGGGGGCCAAAAATAGCGGTCGGCTTAACCAAGCAAGGGGAGATTATAGTGTTAATGGTAAATGGACGGATTCGAGAATCTGTGGGCGCCACCCATCAGGATATGGGGGAGATCTTGATCTCCTATGGTGCCCATAAAGCTATGGGGTTCGATCCTGGTGGCAGTAGCACCCTGGTAGTGGACGGGAAATTGCTGAATATCTCTCCCTACAATAGCCTGTATGAAAAAGATATTTACTCGTTACCCCCGGAGCCCCGTTTTGTATCAAATGCGATATTGGGTTGGCAGCAATAGACTTCTTAAAGTAAGTTGAAAAAGCTGGATTTTGCCATTCAGATTTACCCCGGTTAAACCGTACCCAAGAACTATTCCGAAATGGCGTCGCACACAAAATACTCTTGAGCGGAAAAGGCCGTGACAACTTTTCGATCGCTGAATCAGAAGCTATACGTCAATATTTAATTAACCGCGAATTTTCACCTCATGATCTGTTGTTAGAAAGTCAGTCCAGAGATACCTTTCAAAATGCCTATTATTCCAGGGTGATCCGAGGGGGCTGAAATCCCAGGATTAGGAATTTAGAGCTTTCACAGAGGGCAAAGTGGAATCATTTTTACCGTCGGTTGTTTCAATCTATGCCAGCTGGAGATCTGAAAGCTCTTAGTTTCATATTTGATCCAATTTTACTGGGAGATGAAGAGTTGGGAATTATGCTAAAGGACAAGATGGT
>JBPCUG010000339.1:0-3574 GCA_051011275.1 Cyclobacteriaceae bacterium
CGCCAAGGACCAGTAACAGCCAAAGGAGATATCAATGGGGATGGGCAAGATGAAATTTATCTTGGCACGGCAAAAGATCAATTACCAACTATGATCAACGCCGATTTTGAATCTATGCCGCATCAGAAGATCTTGGTAGACGCCATTGCCTATGAGGACACAGGTGCTTCCTTCTTCGATGCTGATGGAGATGGAGACTTGGACCTTTACGTGGCCAGTGGAGGCAATGAATACCCTTCCTTGCATCCGCTATTATCCGATAGACTCTACGTAAACGACGGCAAAGGAATGTTCACACATGATCTGCGTGCACTTCCGGATATAAAAGAGAATACAGGGGCCATTGCACCGGCGGATTTTGATGGCGATGGAGATATAGACCTGTTTGTTGGCTCTCATGTGATTTACAGAGGGTATGGGTTAGAGCCAATAAGCTATATATTGGAAAACGATGGGAAAGGTTGCTTCCGAAAATTGGAAGCTCCCATAATCAAAGGCATGGTAACAACGGCTACCTGGGCGGACGTAAATGAAGATCAACGATTGGACTTGATCCTTGCCGGGGAATGGATGCCTATTACCTATTATTTGAATCTGAAGGAGGGGTTTAAAAAAGAGCAAGTCAAAGCATCCACGGGATGGTGGCGTACCATGGCCCAGGGGGATTTTGATAAGGATGGAGATTTAGACTTTATTCTGGGTAATCACGGTCTTAACTCTTTCTTGAAAGTACAAAAGGACAAACCGTTACAATTGTATGTGAAAGACTTTGATAAGAACCAAGACACGGATCCGCTAATAACCTATTTTAATAAGGACAAAGAGTACACATTAGCTACCAAAGATGAGCTCTCAAAGCAACTACCTTCTATCCGCAAACGATCACCCACTTATGAAGACTTTTCTAATAAATCCATCGATGAAATACTAACCCCAGCGGATTTAGAAGGAGCCGATAAATATCAGGCACAAGAATTGGCCTCAGTATTCCTGGAGAATTTGGGGGATGGTTCCTTTCAAATGCACCAATTACCTGTGGAAGCTCAATTGGCCTCCATGCGTAGTTTGGTAGTAGAGGATTTTGATCGAGACGGGAATCTAGATATCCTTATGGCTGGCAATTTTTACCATTCACAATTATCCATTGGTCGCTTGGGTGCAAGTTACGGGGCATTGCTCATGGGTCATGGCGATGGCACCTTTTCGTCCCAGGAACCACGAATTAGTGGACTTGCCTTAAAAGGCGAGGTAAGAAGCATGACCTTGGTCACTAGCCCTAATGGTCAAAGAGTGATCTTTGCGGCCAGAAACAATTTAAAACCTCAATTGTTCCTGATCAATGGATCGCCATGAAATTTCATTATTGTCACGTTACTTTCAATATCTTACAAGAAGATCGGTGCGTCTTTTTGTAAATTTAAAAAGCACGCACCGAATCACGCACCAGGTTTGGTTTGGTGGTATTTGGTGTAATTTGGAGGGCAATGTACTATACCCAAAACTAAGGACGCCTAGTATTTCTAAAGTTACTTTCGATTGATAACCCACAACAGTTGCTCTCTTATGGAATTGTTGCGGGACCACGCCAGCTAATCTTTTGAATTATGGCCTGTACTTTTCTGTTAGGCAGGAAAGTTACAAAACTGACACAACTGCATCTGACTCAAAGACCAATTGATGGTCATAATATACCTTGAACCCTATTCCCCTTTTGTATTTGGTTCCATCCCTATCCCAGAGAATGGTCAGATTTTTTCCGTGATAATTGATCCTATCCAGACAAAACCAATCCCAACTTTTGGGAACCAAAGGTCGGATCTTAATACTTTTATCCAATTGTGGTTTAAAACCAATCAAATCCGAAATGATCAAATCACAAAAGCCCGAATGATTATAGTCTTTGCCTCGTTCTACGCCTCCTTTTTCGTCCGACCAGGTTCCGTTTTCCCAGGACTTCAGCCGGGTTCTTGAGATCCAGTCCCCTGTAAGGGGATTCAGGTTTTCGTCAATCCAGTATCGCTCCTCCCCATCTTCAAGTTCGATCCGGTGAATGCTGGCATACTGCTTCAATAGTTTATGATAGTCGGTTCCAGATACTGGACTATTGTGCTGGTAATTCGTCAGAAAATTGGCCAATGCTTTAAGGGTTTGGGTAGTGGCAAAAGGCCAGGAAGGTCCATTCCACTGGCACTCATGGCCTTCATAGCTGACCTGAAAATAAGGGTGTGATTGCTCACAAACAGTTAAGCCATAAGGGGCATAAAAGCCGGCTGAATCCATTAGGTATTTCCAAGCCATAGCGTATTCAGGGCGGTCATCCGGCAAGTTAAAGTACCAAGGAATATAACCAATGAGTTCGCGAATGCTCAGGGGTTTAGTTTCACTTGTAAACTCTCGTGGCATGACTGTAAAAAATGATAAAGAATCATGCCAAAGCCTTTGCTGAACCAGGTTTTTGATCTCAAATGCTTTTTGTTTGAATTCTAATGCAATGTCCTCTCTGTCAATCAGACCAGCGAGGGTAGCAATGGCTTTGGCGTCTCCGTACATGTAGCTATTTATCGTAGGACGGATAGCAGCGGTGCTCCCTTGTTGCTTTCCCTGATTGATAATGCGACCGCTAGCCCCAAATTCCATTCCATCCCGGTCATCGATTTGCCAGAATAGTTTGTTAGGTGCATCCCTTCTATCTTGTTCCCAGGCAGCATAATTTTCCACGAGTAACGGGAGTTGTGTTTCTATAAAGGCATCATGTCGGTTTACTTTGCTGTATGCCACTATGGCATCGGCAACCCAAAAACTATAGCTTCTGACTCCATCTCCAGCATCATTGAGCCAGAAATGTATATAGTCTTCCATAAAGCTTTGGTCGCGTAACCAACGACCCTCGTAAATGTGGTGGGCAGCTGGGCAGTTGATGGTATTGTGTTTGCCGGCCCAGGGTACATCAGGAAGGAATTCCGTGATCACAAAGCCATCGGTTGTGGATTTAATATGTTTGCGGTAGGTCCACCACCTGAAATAATAGATCTTTTCCAGCTCCTTATCCGGAATATCGATCAATGGGATATTTTTCTCTAAAAATGCCTTGGCAGCCGTATTTGGAATATGTTGCATGTATAACTCATTATCACCGTTATTGAACTGGTCGATGTAGTGCGCGAAGTTGTCAAATTGCAGCACATTCAGGTTAGTTTCCTGATTGCAGTTCAGTAAAATCAGACTGGTGCAAATGATAACCTGGCAAATAGTTTGTTTCATTTATTTTGCTTTGCTGGGCGTGGTACCGAATTCAATAGCAATGACAATTTCAATTATCGCAAACCATAAACAGGAAATTCGGTAATTCTCAGGGTAGTACATCCGTAGGGTACCAGGGTGATCTCCTTAAACTGAATATCTTCTTCTGCATCCCCTCTACCTCCCCACCAGGCAGGAAAAACCGGCAGGCCATTTACCAGCTTCCATTCTGCCAGTTGTATCCCACGGGCTTTGATCTGGATCGGTGCCTGCTCCAGATTCCAGGGGTATTCACCGTTCCATTCCAGCTCTTCTACCTCATAAGTTTCAGCTG
>JBPCUG010000340.1:0-4278 GCA_051011275.1 Cyclobacteriaceae bacterium
GATCTGCACCAACTGAAGGAAAAGTAATAGCTCGTCCGGTAGCTGTCCAACCTATATCAGCTGAGGGTGGTACTGGATCAAGTGTGGCATCAAATATCATGTTACCCGCGGCTTTTGCCGTGCAGAAATTATCACTTCCAGCAGGACTAAGCGTACTCGGAATCACATGTGTCCGTGTATCTGTGGCATGTACAGCTACCGTAACCCTAAATACCGTTCTTCGCTTAAACCAGGATTTTCCATCTCCAGGATTGGTAGCAGTAATCCTTACTGTTTGTGCCCGTGTCAGGTCACCTGATTTATTATCGTATCGAACTTTGATTCTGGTAGCGGCATTGTGGGTGCCAGTTGCCGCTATGGCTGCTCCATCTGCCTCAATAATTACCGCATTTACGTTTCCAGTGGTTACATCCCAGTTCAAGGGCCCAGCTCCGATACCAAAATCTCCTGCATCGAATTCCTCCGTCATGTTTCTGTCAACTACAGGGTCCCCACCGCCGATGTTTTTCCACTCTATAACATTAACCGTTATTTCTTCAGGATTGCTTAGATGATTTCCAGCAGGTCGGGAAAGGACACTTGTACCATCATCGGCCGTTGCCGTAAATTTCAATTGCGGATCATTGGCCGGAGCATTGAAAGTGACGGAATTCCCAGTGGGACTGCTCAAGGCTACAGCCGGACCATCCGTTTGGGCCCAGTTTACTATCAAAACGTCATTGTCCAGATCTGCCGGTGTGGCTGTAAGGGTAACTGCTTCTCCAGGTTTAACCTCCTGGAAACTATTGACCGTAACCGTAGGTTGTTGATTAGGTATATTTTCTGTATTTGTTCCGGCAACGATATTATTGGTTACTCCAACAACTGGTGGAATGGTCCCGGTAGCGTTTAGGCCGGCACTCAGATTGGCGAACCATTCGGCAAAGGGTGTAATCCGTGTCCATCCGCTGCCATTGTTGAACTCCAGGTAATCTCGAAAATCGGCACGTAAATACCCTTGAAGTAAGTTGGTCGGATCAAATCCTTCATTGGCCAAGCGAAACAATTCATTGGGCACGGCGTCGGTAGGTCCCTGGAAATCATCCTCTGTACTGTCTCCAGCCGAAATCCAATCAACCTGATCGGTATGGGTCCGGTTGGCCATACCGTCAGCTTGTTCTCCCTTAGTGAACTTTGTTTCCCGGCGCGCAATGACATCACCATCTAATCCCAGCGGCGCTCCATGTACAAAACTAATGGCCCCACTATCGCTCCATTGAATGTCTTGCGGCAGGATTTCAAATGCTATCTCCGACTTGGCCAGGAACCAGGTAGCCCCATCAGTTCCTGGAACAGCAACTCCCGCTTGGTTGTCAGGGCCACCGGTATTGGCAAATCTTTTACTATTATCGCTGTCCAGTGCATTAGCGGTATTTACAGCTCTCGGAGTGAAAGTGAAGACTGTACGAAATTTGGTCACCTCCTCTGAGCCATCGGTAGCCTTCACCTGTACGGCATCGGTGGCGTTTTTAGTAGCGGAGGTGGTATCATAACGTACCGAGATACTTGAAACGCCGTTAGCCTGTTGGTTACCAGTCTCAACAATCACCGCTCCGCCTGCACCTCCGGAAACGTCCCAATCAACGTTTCCGTTAAAGCCGAAGTCGCTGCTATTGAAAACTTCTACAGGGTTAAACGATGTGTCTGCCTGCCCGCCAGGCCAGACAAATAATTCGCAACCAGTCACCCCTCCACCTACCGGCTCGCCGATGTCAGCTACATCTGTACCAGCAATGGTGATTCCTAGTTCGAGCATTACAGGTTTAATATGGGTAGCAATGGCCCTATTCATCGGCGGTGGGGTCGGAAGTGCATCCTTTTTTTGGGCGGCTACCAAAAGTCCTACTACTTGATTGGCAGAGTTTACAATTACTGCCCCCGAGTCTCCATGACAGGCAAAAGGGTGGTCCGGGCTGGGATCAGTGCGCTCAATGAGCATCTGATTGGTTCCGTAAGCGATGTCGCTTACTTTGCCGGTGGTCAGTCCCGTGGCGCGGCCATGCTTTTGGAGATTATCAAAACAAACGATAGCCGCTGCCCCGGCGATATTATCAGCGAAACCCTCGATTTTATTTTCCGTGGTGTTTGCGGTTACTTTATCACGGATATCGTCGTGAATTTCAATCAACGCGCAGTCCAGATCATCAGTTGAACTTGCACTACTTACATCGCCAATATGCCCTCGAGTGCAACAACAGCAACTTATCCAGTACCTTGGTTGTCCGATCTTGGTATTGAGTGTCGTGGGTGTATCGGAGGCGGCGTTGACTACATGTGCGCAAGTTAGCCCTACTAAGGCATTGTCACTTTTTCTTCGGGCCAGTATGCCTAAAGTGCCATAACCGGAAGGCTGATCATTGTCAAAGTGCTCATTTCGTATGCTGATACCTCCGCGTATGCCTTGATCCCGGTACTCATTATCATTTACTGATATATGAGGTGCCTCACAAACCAGGGACTCTGATTCGAAGTGGGGGATAACATCAGTTTGTACCCCAAAAATCTCTAGAGGAATACGCTCATTATCAGGAACTTCTTTTAAGGGGCGTTTCTGGCTGACATAAAACCGGAAGGCCCACTCTTTCAGTATCTCGCCAGCTTTTTGCTTTGCCCCTAAACCAATAATATAAACACCAGGGAGCTTACCGAACTGCTCTCGAATATGTGGAAGGTAAGAAAGATAATGCCTTTGCTGTTTTATGATCTGGGAACGTGTCATAATAGAAACCTAACAATTGAGGTAAAAAATTTTCGAGGGCCCAGATCCGAGCAATATAAGAAGCGTGTTCAAACTGAACATATACATAGCTGGCATCAAATTTCATTATAATGAGATCAGCACTTAACCTTAACCATTTTACAATCTGCCCAGGTTAGTAACCAAGCACTAAAAAAAATAAATTTAACAAAACTGTTCTCATGGGTCAATCCCCATTTATAGCTATTTAAGCTAGAATCTATCACAAATAGATTGGGTGTTTTTTGATTCTAATCTGTTAATCAGAACATATATAAAAATCGATTCTTTATATCAAAAACGCCAATCAGTATTTTTATCTGGTAAGTTTCAATTCGTAGTTGGCTGGATCAACCCTTTAAGTGGATGTAAAGGGCGCAAAAAGGAATCTGATAAGATGATCAGTATTTTCTAATTCCCTTAATGACGATCGGCTTCTTAAGGGTTTGGTAGTCCGTTTCGCCGTTTTGAATTTTCCTCACCACATCCATACCTTCCAAGACCTGCCCAAATGCCGCGAAGCCTTGCCCATCTGGATTTCGCCTACCGTTGAAATCCAATTCTGGTTGGTCGCCGATGCAGATAAAGAATTCAGCTGCGGTTGAGCCCACTTCAAAACGCCCCATAGACACCGTACCATCCCAATGTTTTAATCCTGTTATTTCCGTGGTTTCATGAATAATAGTGGGAAAATAGTATTCCTTTCCCGTAAAATCCCCCTGGATAACCTCTATCTTGATTGAGTCCTTTGGTTGGTTATCCATTCTCACCACCCGATAGAAGCTGGCGCCCTCAAAAATACTCTGGTCAACATATTTTTTAAAGTTACTCACCGTTACCGGAGCATGTTCGGGGTAAACCTCCAGGATGATATTGCCTAATGCTGTCTCAATCAAGAACTTATTGTCGTTATGAGCACAGGATAACGACAGAGCTATCAATAGAATCGACGCCAACGTAGTTTTAACCTTTTTCATCGAAAGCATACCTATCACTTTTCTCTTCTGATCTTTATGATTTTAACTTTTCTTTTCAGTGCTTGGTGTTCAGTTTCACCATCTTGAATATTCCTGATTACCTCCATGCCTTCGATGACTTGGCCAAAGGCGGCAAATCCCTGACCGTCCGGATTTCTCTTGCCTCCATAATCTAGCTCAGGTTGGTCATTAATACAGATAAAAAAATGTGTGGAAGCTGATCCAGGTTCTCGCCTTGCCATTGAAACAGTGCCATCTTTATGGAGTAGTCCAATCTTATTGGTTGTTTCATGTGGGATGGGCCCAAAGCTATTTCCACTTGCGGTGAAAGTTCCTTGAATTACTTCGATTCTGATTGAATCTTTTGGTTGGTTGTCCATTCTCACTACTCGATGAAAATTAGAGCTATCAAAATCAGCTAACTCCACATACCTTAAAAAATTGGCTACACTAATAGGTGCCTTCTTAGGATAAACCTTGAATTTGATATTCCCAACTTCCGTTTCAATTACATAAACATTTTCC
>JBPCUG010000341.1:0-3628 GCA_051011275.1 Cyclobacteriaceae bacterium
GTTTTGGCATCTACTAGATAGTGGGCAAAGAGTTTGCCTCCACCAGTGGAGATTTCCAACACATTGTCATTCTCCGGGATCAAGTCTTTCCAGTTTTCAGGCGCCGGGTTATCGAACTCCACAGTTACTAGGCGATTGTTGGGAGCGTCAAGATTGGTTTCAATAAACAGCGTGCTTCCTACATTATCCACTACTCCATTATTACTATCAAAATTATCGACTATTGTTACCAATTTGCTTTCCGGTTGATTGAGGTCTTTAATATACAATTCGTTCCCGCTGGTACTTGTTGCTGCTTCAATGACCAGGAATCTTTCGTCTTCGGTTACACTTGCGCCTACGTATCTGCGTATCATATCGCCACCAAAGATCAATTGGTCTTCTTCCTGTGGGGTTCCAATTTTATGGTAATACAATTTGTGCTGTTGGGTTTTTTGTGAGAGCTCGCTGCCATCTGGTTTGTCATAGCTACTGTAATAAAACCCATCGTTTCCGTTCCAGGAGATACGGCTGAATTTGATATCTATCAAGGTGTCTCCCACAATTTCCTTCGTTTCCGTATTCATCACTATTGCCTTGCGCCAATCAGAACCTCCTTCAGAAATTAAGTAGCCCACCAAGCTGCCGTCTTTGGTAAAACTGGTACCGGCCATCGATATAGTGCCATCTTCCTTAAACGTATTTGGGTCAAGAAAAACTTCTTCATCCTCGGTTCCAACACTTTGGCGATAGAGCACATTTTGATTTTGAAGTCCATCGTTGCGATAAAAATATTCCCAATTTCCGTGCTTAACCGGAGCATATACCCTTTCGTAATTAAACAGCTTCTCCAGTCTGTTCTTAATCTTATTCCGAAAAGGGATATCTTCTAGGTGAGTAAAAGTTACTTTATTTTGTGCCGTAACCCAATCCGCGGTTTGGCTGGAGCGGTCATCCTCCAACCAACGATAGGGATCAGGAACATCAACTCCAAAATAAGTGTCCACGGTATCCACAGTTTTGGTAATTGGATATTCAAAGGCCGTTAGGGTTTCCTCCTGAGGTGTGCAGTTAGCTAAGATGAGAACTAATGGGAAGTAAAAGAACTTTCGAATTGTCATGGGGATCAGTAGTTTAATTTGCTGGCAATTATAATGAAAACAATGTTAAAATCCCTTGAATTTATATCAGCTGTAATAAAAAGATCCCTGTCATACTAACAAGGGCTAAGCAGCTAACATGTGTTAATTAGTAGTGGATTTCCTTAAAACATACCCGGCTAGATTATCAGTAAAACTTGCCTCATCAACAGCAAATGAGCCATTTACCAGTACATATTCGATGCCCACTGGGTATTGGTGAGGCTGCTCAAAGGTGGCTTTGTCAATCACTTTCTCTGGGTCAAAAATCACTATGTCAGCATAGTTTCCTTCTTTTATAATGCTTCTATCCATCAGGCCAAGTCTCTTCGCTGGGAGCCCACTCATTTTATGTATGGCCTCTTTCAGAGGAAGGACCTCTCTTTCTCTAACATAGTGACCCAATACTCTGGGAAAAGTGCCGTACCATCTAGGGTGTGGATGGCCCATCCCCGGAGCAACCAACCTTCCATCGGACGCTATCATAGTTTGCGGATGTTTCATGATCCGCTCAACATCTTGTTCATCCATTGCATGAAAAATGCATGAGGCACCTCCGTTGAGCTGTGCTTCAATCACCAAGTCTGCACCGTTTTCAAGTGTGGCCACGACATTTTTTATTTTGCACCAATCATAAAGTGTTTTACCTTCTAACTCTTCATTCCATTTTACTTTGGCAAACTGGACTCGTTTAAGATCACCTCCACCACGATCATTTAATAGGTTGAAAATTATTCCTGATTGGATACTGTCTTTAAGCGCAGGGTCATTTAGGTGGGCGGCAAAAGCACTGTCGCCACCAGCCCTAGCCCAACTGGGAATTATAATGCCTATACCGGTATAGCTGGCATCATAAGGATACTGATCCATCATAACATCCAATCCCAATGACCTGGCGGAGTCTACCATGGCCAAGGTCTGAACGCTCTTGCCCCACATGGGTCTTCCCATCACTTTATGGTGTGTGAGCACAATTGGTATTTTAGCCTCTCTCCCAATAACTATTGCTTCAGCAACTGCATCCATTAATCCTAGACCCTCTTCGCGCAGATGTGAGGTGTAAAATCCACCATGATCAGCAGCCACTTTAGACAATCCGATCACTTCATCTACCTTAGAGAAGGTTCCTGGCAAATACTTCAAACCGGTAGAAATTCCATAGGCTCCCTCTTCCATAGCCTGAGCTATTTGGGACTTCATTTGTTCAAGTTCATTGTCCGTAGGCGCTCTATTATCCAGGTTCATGATATTTCTTCGTACCCTATTATGACCTACCAAGTAGGCGACATTCATTCCTACACCGATCTGTTCCAAGGTATCCAGATAGGATCCTATAGGCCATGGACCTCCACCATCAGGTCCTCCTAATGCAGTAGTTACACCTTGTCGTAGATGACTTTCACAATCATTGAGCTCAAGGATTGGATCGAGGTGAGCATGCAGGTCAACAAAGCCTGGGGCTATAGCCATGTCGGATGCATCAACTAACCTGTGAGCCCTTTTGTTTTGCAAATTACCAATTGAAACTATTTTATCTCCGGTTATGGCGATATCAGTTTTTATTGGGTCGCTCCCAGTTCCGTCGTAGACCGTTCCGTTCAGAAGAATAACATCATAGGGGACAACCTGCTTTTGGCAATTGAACAAAATGATAATGGAGAAAAAAAGACAGGTGCGGTTGATGGTTTGCATAGGAAGATTTTTGAACAAAATAGGTGATTCATACAAAAAGCACAAACCGCTTCTATCGGTTTGACAATGGTGGTACTCTTTTATTGCGAATGAGCCGATAAGCAAGCAAATAAAAAAGAGGCCCGAAGACCTCTTTGTAGAACTGTGGTATTGTTCGTTTTTACTGTTACTGATTTACCTCAGTTTTCATAAAGATACCGGGATCATCTGCGGGAGCATTGGAATTTGAGTTCAACTCATCGTCAGAATAAGGTAGTCTTTCCGGATGCTGCGTAGCTGCTGCGGTATTTAGAGGGAAAGGAACAACCAGATCAGTATCTGCTTTCCGTAACCTTCGGGCATCGTTAAACGGCATCAGCATACCGAACCCGGAGATGTATCGCTCTTCAATAATCTCTCGTAGTAAAGCTCGGTCAGCTGCAATACCATCAACATTCTCCATACCTCCTGCATCAAAATCAGCGGCATCGTAATCCAGGTAGCTGAATGGCTCACTTTCAAAGTTGACGTTCAGAAAGCCTCCTGTATTCAAGTATTGTCTCAGCTCATTTAAATGACCTAGTCCAGTGGCGAAATCAACGGATCTTGCGCCTGCTTCGGCTAGAATGAGAAGATTCTCCTGATAGGTTATCAGATTGTGAGGTTCGAACTGCTCAATGATACCCAAATTGGCTGATCCACCTGACGCGTCAATAGTATAGTAACCAAACCGTGCTGTTTCGTCAGTTTTAGCATTGTTCCTAGTTACCCCACTTGCAGGATCCAGTAGCTGCATCAAATAACTGTCTCCGGTTCCAATATCTCCAGCCCTTGAGCCT
>JBPCUG010000342.1:0-3587 GCA_051011275.1 Cyclobacteriaceae bacterium
GGTTGATGCTGCATGAAGATCAGGCCATGACTGGACGCGCACTAACCGCTCAATACATGCCGCTACGACCGGACATCGAAGGGACGATCAAAGCAAAAGGTCAAGAAGCGGGAAGAATTGGCTCTGCAAATTCTTGGCCAATTGACGAGCTTCGACCAGGAGATATCTATGTTGCTGACGGCTTCGGGAAAATCGTTGACGGAACACTCATTGGAGATAATTTAGGAAATGCCATCTTCGCCAATTCAGGAAATGGGGTGGTGTTCGACGGATCAGTAAGAGACCTGGAGGGACTTCAAGAGATCAAGGGCTTCAATGCGTTTGTCAAAGGGTGGGACCCCTCCTTTATTAAAGATATGATGCTTACTGGTTTGAACACACCAATTAGAATAGGTAGAGCAACCGTAATGCCGGGAGACCTGGTCCTTGCCAAAAGAGAAGGAGTTATATTTATTCCCGCCCATCTAGTTGCGCAAGTAATAACCCAGGCTGAGTTTGTAGCATTAAAAGACACTTTTGGTCACCTCAGGTTGAAAGAAGGAAAGTACACTCCCGGTGAAATTGATACAAAATGGACCGAATTGATCAAACAGGATTTCTTAAAATGGATCGAAGACAACCCTGACCAATTGCCAATGTCTAAGGAAGAGTTGGATAATTATCTTAAGGACCGAACCTGGTAGGCATAAAAATTTATGACGCTGTTTATATAAAACCCTGAAATCATGATTTATAAAAATGAAAAACTTCAACAAATATTTAAGGAAACTCTAAAAGAGGAGGAGCAACAACAAACCAAAAACAGACGATCGTTTATCAAGAAAGCCGGACTTGGAGGTTTAAGTCTAGCCGGATTAACGATGGCAAGTGCCAGTCAACAAGTGGCATATGCCACCCAAAATGTCAATCGAAACTCAAGCCCTTCTGACTTGAAGATAACCGACATGAGGATTGCCGAGATCGGAGGTGATGTTGTTTTTCGAACGCCAATTGTACGTATCTACACCAACCAGGGAATTGTAGGTCACGGCGATGTGCGTGACGGAGCGGCTAAGGAATACGCACTTTTTTTGAAGAGCCGATTATTGGGGGAAAACCCTTGTAATGTGGAGCGGTTATTCCGTATTATAAAGCAGTTTGGTCACCATGGCCGCCAAGGAGGAGGTGTATCGGGGGTGGAAATGGCGCTTTGGGATTTGACTGGCAAGGCTTATAATGTGCCAGTGTATCAGCTCTTAGGTGGAAAGTACCGTGACAAAGTTAGGGTATATTGCGATACCACAGTTTCCAATGATCCGGACGAATATGCCAATAGGATGCAGGCCAGGATTGACCAAGGTTATACGGCACTTAAGATGGACATTGGGATAAATCTAATCAAGGATGTACCAGGTGCTTTAGTCAACGCCCCTGATGGTAAGTTCAATCCCTATGAGCACGAGTATACAAAGTACAATTTAACCAAACACCCATTTACCAGAGTACAGATTACCGATAAAGGCATAGATAAGTTAATGGAATATCTGGATATCATGAGGTCAAAAATTGGGTATGATATTCCTATGGGTACAGACCACTGGGGACATTTTGGTGTAAATGAGGCAATCAAAATTGCCCGAGCCACTGAACGATACAATCTCGCCTACATCGAAGATATCATTCCCTGGCAGCTAACCGACCAGTGGCGGGAAATCACTCAATCCTCCACTACCCCAACCCAAACTGGAGAAGATATTTATATGCTTCAGGGTGGTTTTGAAGAATTGATTCATACTAGATCGGTTGATATCGTCCATCCCGACCCAAATACGGCCGGTGGCATTTTAGAAACTAAGAAAATAGGGGATTTTGCCTCCAGACATGGTATTGGTTTCATGCAGCATCATGCCGCTGGCCCGGTCTCATTCCTAGGTGCTGTGCATTGCGCAGCAGCCACTGAAAACTTTATGTGGCTGGAGCACCACGCGGTGGATAAAAAAGATTGGGAGCACTTAGTGACTGGATTAGACGGTCCTATTGTACAAGATGGTTACGTAACGGTTCCGGAAAAGCCTGGGATCGGAGTAGAACTCAATGAGGAGATGGTCAAAAAATATTTGGTTAAGGGAGAGAAGTTATTTGCGCCAACACCTGAGTGGAACGAAATCCGGGCCTGGGACAGACTTTGGAGTTAATGGTTTTCCGCTACCGATTGTCTTACATTGAAAATCTAAGTCGAGAAGCCTAGATACTCACTCTTTCATTTCTTACTTAAAAGTTAAAGGTTAACTGCCTCAAATGTGTCCCCCTGAGAAAGGTCTCCGGTCTGAAATCCCTTTCGAAACCAACGCATTCGTTGTTCCGAAGTGCCGTGGGTAAAACCATCAGGTACCACATAACCTTGCGATCGTTTTTGGATAGTATCATCGCCGATAGCATTGGCTGCTGTTAGAGCTTCTTCTATATCACCTTCTTGCAATATATTACTCATTCTTTGTGCATGATGAGCCCAAACACCGGCGAAGAAATCTGCTTGCCACTCAAGCCGCACAGAATACTTATTGTACTCGGCCTCAGGAAGTCGGCCTCTGAGCTCATGTACTTGATCAGTGATGCCCATCAGGTTTTGTACATGATGGCCTACTTCATGGGCAATGACATAGGCCATAGCAAAATCACCTGGAGCTTGAAAGCGCCTTTTAAGTTCGCCGTAAAAGCTTAAGTCTATATATACTTGCTGGTCTGCCGGGCAATAGAAAGGTCCGCTGGCAGCACTCGCAAAACCACAAGCTGATCGAGTGCTTCCGGGAAATATTACCAATCGAGGTTCCTGGTACCTATTGCCGGACTGAGCAAATAATTGGTTCCAGACATCTTCAGTATCTGCCAGGACTACTTTTACAAAGCTAGCTAGCTCATCGTCCTGCCCTGTTGGGGCTTGAGTGGTTTGGGGTTGCTCCTGCAATTGAGGCTGTACTTGCTGTAGAACTTGTAAGGGATTATCAGCAAAAATTAAAGCCAATATTAAAATAACTATAGTGGCGCAACCCCCGCCAACTGCCACACGTCGACCGCCCATACCCCGACCACCTCTACGGTCATCAACATTAGTACTTTGTCTTCTGCCCTGCCATCTCATATTTAAATCGAGTTTGTAAAAAAGCTATTTGTGTAACAGGAAAGTAAGAATTAACTAACACGATTCAAAAGAGAAACCGAAATTCAAGTCTAAGGTATTGCCAATATTTAAATGAGCTCCTTTGGCGGAAATAGTAGTGATTTTCTGAAGGAAATGGCATTTTTGTGCTAAAATGTGTGTTACAAATCTACATGACGTAACTAAATTGTGAATTATAAATCCCACTTCTACCTCTCTGTTAAGAGAGAAAGTTATTAAATTCACCCTTTTAATCTGACCAGGACCACTGAGTGTGGAAATATCTACATCCTAGTCCTTGGACTCATCTGCCAGACATTGTTTCTGGAAAAGATTTTGCTGCCCAAAAGAAAAACCTGTTGGTTTCCCAGTTCTGTATCCTAGCTATCCAGCTTTGCTTAATTCATGTCCTGGTGGATTACTATCACGGTATGACCCGTGCGGTATTATA
>JBPCUG010000343.1:0-3363 GCA_051011275.1 Cyclobacteriaceae bacterium
GTCGATAACTGTTGAAGTTATTTTGCTCGGGCTTGCCATCGGTGAAAGTCATTGCGCTGTACATGGCATGTCCGATACCGTCTACGATACCACCTTCTATTTGATTCAAAGCAGCTCCGGGGTTGACGACAATACCGCAATCTACCGCGCACCAAACCTTCTTGACCTTAGGCTGATCGTTTTCAATCACCATGTCAATCACTTGAGCGACATAAGAGTTGTGACAGAAGTAGGCTGAAACACCGCGTGAAACACCAGGTTGAGGTTGGTCCCAGTTACTTTTTTCTCGAACCAATTTCAAAACGCCGGCATAGCGTGCTGCTTCATAATCATTTTCCTCGCCCACCGGATTATTTATAGCGCGATCAAACAACTCCAATCTAAAATCAATCGGATCTTTGCCAGCCGCCTCAGCTACTTCATCCAGAAAAGCTTGTTCAGCGCCAGCGATGAAATTGGATCGTGGTGCTCTCCAGGCTCCGGTAGAAATATTTGACTCCATGGAATGATTCTCAGCCAGGTAATTATCTACAGTTCCCGCAGGAAAGCGATTGGCAAAGACCGGACTTTCTTTGGCGCCTGCTCCTCTAACATGAAAAGCAGTTAGATTGTTATTTTCATCCAATGCGGCTCGGTATGCTACTTTGTAAGCTGGACGGTAGGTACCTTGGGTCATATCATCTTCACGAGCATAGATCAACTTGATAGGCGCTTGCATCTTTTGAGAAATAACTGCTGCCTCCGTACCAAAGTGTCCGTAAAGCCGGCGACCAAATCCACCGCCCATGCGGGTCATCATGATTGAGATCTTTTCTTCCGGCAAACCTAGCACGGCGGAAAGGGTCTTACTCAAAAACTCGGGAGTTTGGATCGGGCCTACTACCTCGGCTTGATCTGCCTTTACGTCAGCAAAGAAGTTCATGGGCTCCATAGTATTGTGAGCCAGGAATGGTGCGCTGAAAGTACGCTCAATTACCTGAGCCGCATTTTTGAAGGCAGCCTCGGGGTCCCCGTCTTTACGTGCCGGTTCATCGGCTGCCTTGGTAAGCAGGTTCGTAAGGCTTACTTCATGGTCGGCGCTGTTTTCCAGTGGAGTAACCTGTTCCCAGGTAACCTTTAAGGCCTTCTTAGCCTTCATTACTTCCCAGGTGGTATTGCCAACCACAGCTACCAGGTCATTAAAAGCATTCACATCAGACCATTGTGCTTCCTTGCCTTCAGGCACAGTGGTAGTAAAGGTGATCACATCTTTGATGCCAGGCATGGCTTTAGCTTCAGCTGCATCAACAGATTTTACTTTCATACCGAATGACGGTGGGTGCTCGATCATGGCGATCAGCATCCCTTCGCGATAGGTATCAATACCGAATTGAGGCGCTCCTGCTACTATCTTGGGGCCATCTACATTTTTTTGAGTAGTACCTATGATCTTGAAGTCCTTGGGATCTTTCAATTCTACTTCTTCAGGAACAGATATTGCTGCTGCTGCAGAGGCGATTTCACCGTAGCCAATAGATTTGTTACTACCACTATGGTTAATCGTACCTGCGTCAGTGGTCAATTCACCAACTGGGACTTGCCATTGCTGAGCCGCTGCTTCCATAAGCATATTTCTGGCCGTAGCTCCTGCCATACGCAGGCTTTCCCAACCTTGTCGGATGGACTGGCTGCCACCGGCTAATTGGCGCGTATATTTATTGATATCAAAACCGGCTTGCTCAACGATCACATCTTTCCAATCCACGTCCAGCTCTTCGGCTATGATCATGGGCATAGATGTTTTTACGTTTTGGCCGATTTCCGGATTAGGTGACATAATGGTTACCATACCATTGTCGGCAATTTTTAAGAAGGCGTTTACATCGAACCACTCTTTGGGCATGATTGCAATTTGCTCTGCTGTGGGCTTGCAAGAAGCCAGCCAACTAAAACCAAGTACCATGCCGCCTCCACTCATGGCGGAAGCTTTTAGGAAAGAGCGTCGGTTATAGGATGTTTTTATTAAAGTCATGAGGTTGTGCTTAGTGTTTTAAAAATTAGCCTAGCCCATATTTGAGGCTGCAGTTTTAATAGCCGCTTTGATGCGGATATAAGTACCACAACGACAAATGTTGCCATTCATCGCCGCATCGATATCTGCGTCACTAGGATTGGAATTTTTCTCTAGTAAAGCGGAGGCATTCATGATCTGTCCCGCTTGACAGTAACCGCATTGCGGCACATCATGCTCGATCCAAGCTGACTGCACGGGATGATCTCCCTCTTCAGATAACCCTTCGATGGTGGTAACAGCCTTTTCACCGATACTAGATACCGGTACTGAACAGGAGCGCGTAGCGTCTCCATCTACATGCACTGTACAGGCTCCGCATTGTGCGATGCCGCAACCAAACTTGGTGCCCATCAATTGCACGTGCTCTCGCAACACCCACAATAAAGGGGTATCCGGGGCAGCATCAACCTGATGTTGTTCTCCATTGATATTAAGATTAAAAGTAGCCATAATGAGATACGTTGTTAATAATAATGGTTTTGTTTTTAAGGTTTTAATGTATCAGCTTTCAATGAATACTGTAGGTAAAAAATGATCCATGAAGGCCTACCTGATAAACACTTATTAAAAATGCTTTAATTTGAGGAGTAAAGCAAAGTTTTAAGGGTGAATTTAGTAGGGGATAGAGGAGGCAAAAAGAAGGTTTCAGTAAAACGCTGAATTTCTCTTGCAAACTTTACTTGACCCAGACTTTTGTTATTCCTCGTCTTTGCTTTTGCCTCCGCTATTTTATCTTTTTCAAGACCGCTGGCAAGGCTTTCGCAATGGTAACCCTTTTGTCTCCACTAACAAATGCCCGGACTTCCCTAGTGGTTTTCAAACCTTTTAGTTTAGCAAGAGCTTTTTGAACAGTAAGACCGGTACTTTTGTTTGAAGCTCCTTTCTTAGCCACTGCTTTAGTTTTTCGCTTGACCGTCGTTCTTGGCTTCGTAGTCCTGGTCGCAGCATTGGTTTTACGCCTAGTGGTTGCTTTGCGCCTTTTGGTTACCGCATTAGGCCTGGCCGCGGTCTTCTTTTTAGCAGCGGTCTTTTTCTTAGCCGTAGGTTTGGAAGCCTTTTTAGAAGTTACTTTTTTGCGAGCCACTGCTTTTTTGGCTTTCTTTTTAGCCAGCCCTTTACTTTTAGTTGTCTTCAAGGCTTTAGTTAATTTGGCAATTTTCTTTTTAGCCGCTTTCAGTTTTTTAGCTACTTTTTTCTTAGCCGGGCTTTTCTTTTTTGAAGTTTTTGTCACTTTCTTTTTGGCTTTTGCGGGCTTCTTTTTTGCCATGATAGCTGGATTAGGTAAAAAATTACAAACGACACTTCATATG
>JBPCUG010000344.1:0-3513 GCA_051011275.1 Cyclobacteriaceae bacterium
GAAGAGCAGATTGATGAGGCACAGGAAACACCTGATAATGAAGAATCGGAAAAGCCGGAAGAGAAAAAACCTGATCAGAAGATTGATCCCCTGGCAAAGTACGAACACGGGGACTATCAAAATTACAGTAAAGAGGAATTAATTAAAGTTGTTGATCAAGTAGTAAAGGGGAGTAATGTCCTGCTAGCCGATCGGGTCCTCAACTTGATAAAGCCTCATTACGATCGATATCGCAAGGCCGCAAAAGATATGGCCCTTGAACAGTTTGTTGCTGACGGCAATGAAGCAAAGGACTTTGATTACAAATACGACCAGTTGGATCACCGTTTTGATGCTGATTTTAGGTTGATCAAGGACCGCAAAAGGGAGTACTACAAAACACTTGAGCAGGAGAAGGATCAAAACCTTATTATTAAAAATGAGCTTTTGGAAGAACTGCGCAACCTTGTCCATGGGGAAGAGACCAAAGTTAGCATGGATGCCCTTAAGTCCCTGCAAAGCCGCTGGAAGACAGTTGGTCCGGTACCTCGGGCGCAGGTACGAACCCTTTGGGCCAACTACAATGCACTTTTGGACCTTTTTTACGATCAGCGAAGCATTTATTTCGAACTAAAGGAGCTTGATCGTAGAAAAAATCTGGAAGCCAAGGAGGAGCTGGTGCTGAAAGCGGAACAGCTGGATCTGGAAAAGAACTTAAAGGAGGCTATCAATCAACTAAATGACCTGCACAATGAGTACAAGCATCTAGGGCCTGTTCCTAAGGAGGTGCAAGAGGATCTCTGGCAACGATTCAAAGCCGCCTCTGATAAGATATACGCCCGGAGGAAGGAATTTGTCAGACACCTGAAAGAGGAACAGAAGGGTAACCTGGATTTGAAAAAGGGGCTGGTCGAGGAAGTCAGGTCCATCGCTGCCTTTGATTCTGATCGTATTACTGACTGGAACAAGCAAACAAACGAATTGTTAGCGCTTCAAAAACGCTGGGAGGCTGTAGGGGGTGTTCCAAAAGAATATGCCAAGTCGGTCAACAAGGAATTTTGGGGCTTGTTTAAGCAGTTCTTTCAACATAAAAATCAATTCTTTAAGAAACTTGAAAAACAGAGGGGTGAGAACCTGATAAAGAAGCAAGAACTGGTTACGAAAGCACAAGAATTGAAAGACAGTACTGACTGGGAGAAGACGGCGCAACAGCTAAAAGATATCCAGAAAGAATGGCGCAATATCGGACCGGTTCCGGAGAAGCTGAAAAAGGCGATCTACGAAGAATTTAAATCAGCTTGTGATGCGTTCTTTGATCATCGACGAGGGCATCGGAAGGAATTAGATGTCGAATATGTGGAAAATCTCAAGCAGAAAGAGGCCATCTGTGAGCAATTGGAGCAGATGGCGCTTGCAAACTCTGATGACTTGGAGACCTTTAAGCGATTACAGACCGAGTATGACCAAATCGGTTACGTACCGAGCAATGCTATTAGAAAGATCAGGAAGCAATACCAAACTGCGGTTGCGCATTTCTTAAAAGAAGCTCAAGGAATTGATGACCATGAGCGGCAGCAACTGAAATTCTCTCAGGAGTTCAGCCGTTTAAAGTCAGGACCTGATGCCAACCGCAAGCTGGGCCAGAAGGAGCAAGCCATCCGTCGTGAAATTGGCAAAGTGGAAAATGACATCTCCCTTTGGAAAAACAACCTTGAGTTCTTCGCCTCTTCAAAAACCGCGGACAAGCTTCGAGAAGAGTTTAATGAGAAGATAGATAAGGCTACTGATCACCTCTATGATCTTAAGAGCCAGCTTAGAATGCTTCGGAGCATGTGATAGTAGTAGTCCATAGTCGACTGTCTACGGTCCACAGTTTACACATAACTCTCAGGTAAAATAATCTACCAAAGCTCTTGGTAAATGTCAATTACCCTTCTATTTTTGCAAGCCAGTTGATGAATATTAATTGACAGTTGTACATTGACAAAGGCCTCCTTAGCTCAGCTGGTAGAGCAACTGACTTGTAATCAGTAGGTCGGCGGTTCGATCCCGTCAGGAGGCTCAAGAAGCAGTCGGATGACTGCTTTTCTTGCTTCGGGATCTTTATTTCCCAATGATTTTACTCAATCTTCACGGAATCCATTACCACAGCACTTACCTGGAACAAGCCCAAAGCACCGTTGGTTATATTACTGCGTGGGTTGGAAGGCAAGGGACTAAATAGACCTCCGTCATTGTTCAAAGTGATATCCAAATCATTGTAGTACAGATAGGCATTACGAGTGATACTAAACATTTCAATTTTCGCCATCTCCCCTAATTTATACCATTCGTTGAAAGCTACGCCATCAATATTTTCCTGTAGGTATTCATCATCTGAGTAATAAACGTCTTCGCCATCAAAATTGAAAAGCTCGCCATCCCGATAGAACTTGAATAAATAATAGTCTTGTGTTTCCTGCGGCTCCTTGGTATAAAGCAGTACCTCATAAATGCGCCCTTCTTCGTCCGGGTCTAAACCGTTCTGATCGGCAAGGTCTCTTTGCTGCTCCTCATCCAGGTAGTAAGTAAGGCTATCGATGCTGGTGACCGGTCGGAGTTCTTCTTCAGCAATATAAGTCTTGCTGTCCACCACTACTGATAGTCGGTATAGGTTGCCCTCTATACCCTGGTACGGATCCTCGGAGTAGTAAACACCGGGAGTTTCTTCCTGGTAAATAAAGATGTTCCCATCATTATCAGTCACCTCCACTTGTGCACCGCTAACTCTAGGAGTAGCACCAGTGGAGTAAAAGTCGGTAGTACGATTTATCTTAATGTAATGATTGGTTAACTGATTGGTTACTAAACCTTCAATAACAATACTAGGTGCTACTTGCTGCTGGTCTATAGTATAAGGTTCCTCACAACTGACCAAAATAAAAGCTATAGCTAGAACTAATAAATTTTTCATCTTCTTCGCATTTTTAAAATTTCACATTGTATGTCACTGAAGGAAGCACTGGGAAAAGAGAGACTAATCGAGCCTCTTTTTCGCTGCCATCGCCTATGATATTTCCGTCGTTGTCCTGTTTAGTTCGGGTGTAAACGGTGAATGGGTTTCTCCGATTGTAGACATTGTAAATAGAAAATACCCAACTGGACTTAAATTTTCTGTTTCTGTTTTTTCGCGGTGTAAGTGTGGCAGAGAGATCCAAACGATGATTGTCTGGTAGGCGATACTCATTTCTATCGGAGTAATAGTTAACATTATAATTGTCGAACTCATATCGGCCAACCGGTAAGGTAATTGGACGTCCAGTGTTATATACAAAGCTACTTCCTAAAGTCCATTTGTCGTTGATCGTATATGTACCGACCAGTGATATATTATGTCGGCGATCGTAGTTGGCAAAAAACGCGCGGCCCTGATTAGCTCCTTCTACAGTTCGTTCAGTCTTTGACCAGGTATAAGCTACAAAACCGGTAAGCGGCCCTCTGTTTTTCTTTAATAACAGCTCGATTCCATATGAGTTTGATTCGCCGGTCCTAAAC
>JBPCUG010000345.1:0-4049 GCA_051011275.1 Cyclobacteriaceae bacterium
AAAACACACCCACGGAAATTACAGTTATGGTTATAGCCAGGGGCAGATTCCTGGTTGGGTTTTTGGCTTCGCTACCGGCTTGGGCGATGGAATCAAATCCAATGAAGCTGGCAAATAGTACTGCTGCTGCTGACAAAAATGTTTTTGGATCGAATGAGGAGGGATTGACAGTGGTTATAACCAAGTTTTCTTTGGCCATGATCACCGCTGCAAAATCTGCAGTTGAATTGGCATAACCTACAAATATAACAATTGCCCCAAGTAGGAACATAAGGATCATCAATGGGATGAGCGTCTTTTCATAAGTAGCAAGCCCTCGAATGTTTACCATCACAAAAATCCACAGTAGGCTAAGCGCGATGATTACCCGAATCCATCCGATGTCCAAAAGTAAGGCGGTGTCATGCCAGTTGAGGGCGTGGGCTGCATCCCTTAAAAAGGGTACGATCACGTAAGCGATAACTCCAATGGCAACTGACAACCCGAACCACTGGGAAAAACTGGCAATAAATCCCAGGTAGGGATTGAGCCCACGGCTGGCATATATATAGCTTCCTCCAGCCACCGGCATAGCCGCAGCCAAAACTCCATAGGCAATAGCCGCCAAAAAAGCAGGTAGGGCGGCAAAAATAAAGGCTGGGACCACCCAGGGACCAATGCCCTCGACGTTGCGCTGGATCATAAATGGTACTATATATACCGAGGCTCCTAGCATCGAACAGATCCCGGTAGCCGCCAGACCAGTTATACCTAATCGGCGTTTCAGGTTAAATTGGGACATGAATCGAGGTAGTTAGATTTTCAAGATGATGAACTTGCTTTACTTTCCCATACCAAACTTGAAAAAAATATTGACACAAAGGGGTACCCATAACCCTATTTTGAAATACTCGTTTATCATTAAGATGAACCATATGCACTTTTTGTTTCTCGCCATTGTGCTCCTAATTGGTAGTGCATCTCCTGATCCACAACGGCTGGAAATAGTGAAATTTGATGCCCTTCAAAGTTTAATAACGCGAGATTCGGATCAAATTGAAGTGATCAACTTTTGGGCTACTTGGTGCAAACCTTGTATCAAGGAACTTCCATATTTCCAGGAGCTGCATGAAGAAATGACGGAAATTAATGTGACCTTAATATCTCTTGATTTTGCTGAACAATTTCAGGACAGAGTAGTTCCATTCGCGAAAAAGCGCGGCCTTACGCCTGATATTTTGCTATTGGACGAGATAGATTACAATTCATGGATAAATAAAGTCGATCCCAATTGGAGTGGTGCCATTCCCGCTACTTTGGTGATCAATCACAAAACCGGCAAAAGAAAATTTGTGGAAAGTGGAATGGAAAAAAATGAAATTGAATTACTGATAAAAGAAATAGCTGACAAAAACTAAGCGATATGATCTTTTTAAAAACAACGTTGCTGGCAATCATTGTGCTGCTCTCCGGTGGAGAAGTAGTAGATGGACTAAAAGTGGGCGACCAGGCGATCGACTTTAACCTGAAAAACATCGACGGAAAGATGGTCTCCCTATCAGGCGATAAAGAAGCAAAAGGATACATTCTAATTTTCACCTGCAATACCTGTCCCTATTCGGTGATGTATGAAGACCGCATAATTGCTTTGCATAAAAAGTATGCTGCGAAAGGTTATCCAGTGGTAGCCGTTCAGCCAAACAACGCCAAAAGGTCTCCCGGTGATTCCTATCCCAAGATGCAGCAACGAGCCAAAAGCAAGGAAGTCCCTTTTCCATATTTGATCGATGAAACCCAAGAGGTCACCAGAACTTATGGCGCTACTAACACGCCACATACTTTCGTTTTGAATCGACAATCAGACGACTCATTCAAGATTGAGTACATCGGCGCTATTGATAACAACAGTCGCAGCGCCGCTCAGGCTACTAAGCATTATGTGCAAGATGCTGTAGATGGATTGATAAATGGAAGCGAAATAAAGGAGACCAGCACTAAGGCTATCGGATGTACCATTAAGTGGGCTAGCTGAACACTCACACCCACACGCAAACCCAACTTGTAGACCTAACAGGTGAAAAGGCATTGACCTTTTTATTTAAATGTAAATACATAAATTATGACTTTATTGCTTTGAAATAGGTTAGAGCAATAAAGTTCGATGAGGGTAAATCAGTTCACGACATCTGCCAAAAAAGGGTTGGCTTTGCTAGGGCCGGGGATCATTACTGCGGCCTTAGTTTTTGGCCCTGGAAGCTTGACCATTACTTCCAAGATGGGAGCTATGTTTGGTTTTAGCATGCTTTGGGTGGTTGCTTTATCGGTGTTCTTTATGATTAGCTATACCGAAATGGGTGCAAGGATCGGAATAGCTTCTAATAATACTTTGCTTACCGATATCAGGAATAGGTGGGGAAAACCAGGTGCTATTATTATTGGATTGGGCATCTTCCTAATTACCACTTCTTTTCAAGCTGGCAATACTATTGGCGCGGGTTTAGCATTCTCAGAATTGTTTGAAACTTCTACAGTACCTTGGGTTTTATTTTTTACCGCTTTAGGTATCTCTTTGCTCTTTTTCAAATCATTCTACAAAGTGCTGGAAAAAATTATGCTGGCCATGGTTGGACTGATGCTGCTATCGTTTTTTATCACTTTGGTCTTAGCCAAACCAGATCCGTCCAATATCATTAAGGGTTTGATCCCTGGCGTACCTAGTGGATCCGAAATGTTGACCATTGCTTTGATTGCCTCCAGTTTTTCAATGGTGGCCGTATTCTATCAGGCTTATCTGGTAAAAGAAAAAGGTTGGAAAAAGGAAGAACTAAAGCAAGGGAAACGAGAGAGCTTATCAGGCATTTTGATATTGGGTTTAATATCGTCTTTTATATTGATCAATGCAGCAGCTATTTTGTACCCAAAAGGAATTGAAGTTAAGTCTGCCACCGACATGGGATTGGCTTTAGAGCCTTTATATGGAAAAAGCACTTCAGTCATTTTTATGTTGGGAATGTTCGGTGCATCGTTCTCCTCTTTGGTGGGTAACGCTACCATTGGAGGAGCGCTGTTTGCTGATGCGTTTTCGTTAGGAAGTCGACTTGATAACAAAAGTGTAAAGGGCCTTATTATGCTGGTCATGATAATGGGCGCGCTTATCGCATTATATTTTGACGGACTGCCGTTGGAGCTTATTGTTTTTGCCCAGGCGATTACTGTACTGATTGCTCCTTTGATTGGGATCGTGTTATTTTTGATCGCCAATGATAGCAAGATCATGGGACCAATGAAGAATAATGCGGCAAATAATATTGCAGGCGTTTTAGGCCTGCTGTTATTATTATTTTTATCAGGTAGTTATATTTATTTAATGTTCATTAAGTAAATAGATCAAATTTGGAAGATCTCAACAAATTAGAAGCTACACTGTCCCAGCCCTCTGAAGACTTGATTGAAGACTTAAAAGATCTTGAGGGTGATATTTTGGTTTTAGGTGTTGGCGGAAAAATGGGACCAAGTTTGGCTGTGTTGGCGAAGGAGGCATTAAAAGCGGCTGAAAAGAGCAATCGTGTCATTGGCGTTTCCAGGTTTACCAACCATGATCTACAAATGGAACTCGCTAAACAGGGTATCCAAACCGTTAAAGCTGACTTGCTTAATGAGAATGATCTGGCTGCTCTGCCAACTGCTAAAAACGTTATTTATATGGCCGGGACAAAATTTGGGACACTGGGTAACGAATCATACACCTGGGCCATGAATGCATATCTTCCGGGAAGAGTGGCTGAAAAATTCAAGGATTCCAATATTGTGGTTTTTTCAACCGGTAACGTATATCCGTTCATGCCAGTTGATTCAGGTGGAGCTACCGAATCAGTCCCGCCTGAGCCCCTAGGTGAGTATGCGCAATCATGCTTGGGCAGAGAAAGAGTGTTTGAGCATTTTGCAAAAACATATCAAACACCGATGCTGATTTTCCGGCTTAACTATGCTATAGATTTTCGATATGGTGTTCTTATTGAAATAGCTAAATCCGTGATGAATGAAGCGCCTATTGACCTTTCTACCGGGCA
>JBPCUG010000346.1:0-5063 GCA_051011275.1 Cyclobacteriaceae bacterium
CCATCGATTTTGCAGGTAATGCTGCCAGGAGTCCCAGGTGCTACAGAATCATTGTCTGGGATGATATCTATAAGGCCATCGTCTGATCCACAGCCAAGTAGGAATATGAAAAGTAAACACAGTGGCAGCGCTGGTTTTGAGAAGGTCATGAACGATCATTTAATGATTTATTAATGGAATTCTCTCCATTTTAATTAAGCAATCCCTATATTTCCATCTAGATCTATTAAGTGCTTGACCTAATTTATTTTTCGTTGAGAACTGTTGGATAGGTGTTTTATCTCTCAACCGCTAATGACTCTTACCACTTGCTATTTTTGCATAAAAAGACCGGTGTATCTTTGGGTACTAATGCTACCGGTTATAATCTTCCCTTCTGTTGATATTTCTGTCGCTCAAGAAACACCACTTGACTCACTAACTGCAGAGTTAAAAAGGTATACTGCACAAGACACAGTTCGCCTGCAGCTACTGATAGCCGCATCTGACGAAGTTATTTGGAATAATACCGATAGTGCTTTAGAATATGCCATGGAAGCAGGCCAATTATCAAAGCAACTCGATTGGCCCAAGGGAAGAGCTTTGGCCTTAAAGCAACTAGGAGTCGTACATAATCGGCGTTCGAATTATCTGAAGGCCATGGATTACCTTCAGGAGGCTTTAAAGATCAGTGAAAGTCTTTCGGATAAAAACTTAATGGCCAGCCTCTATAATAATCTGGCCAGCATCCATGCTGATTTTGAGCAATATGATAAGGCTTTCGAATATTATAAGGAGGTGCTATTGGTAGCGGAGGAAACCGGTCAAAGAATGACTGAAATTATAGCCTTGACCAATATTGGCATCTTACACTTGGACCTAGTTGCTCCTGATAGCGGTCGCATTTATTTACAACAAGCGCTGAACCTGGCCAAGGATGAGGGAAACCAAAATGTAATCTCCGTGATCTTAAACAATCTGGCTCTAGCTTACGATGACCTAGAGGCATACTCCCAGGCAATTAACAATTATGAGGAAGCGATTTCTATAGCAGAATCAATTGGTAATAAACAAGTTAAGGCAGCGTCCTTACATAACATCAGCAAGATTCAATTAAAACAAGAAAATTATACTGAAGCCGAAGAAAACGGTTTAAAGGCGCTGGCACTGGCTAAGGAAATAAACTCTTTACAGAGGGAGTCAGAAATATGGAAAAACCTAAGCAGGATCTATGAACAAACTGACCAGTCTATCGATGCTCTTGCTGCCTATCGAAATCATGTTAGCCTTCGAGACAGTATCTTAAGTGAAGATAACAAGGCTGAAGTGACTCGCAAGGAAATGCAATTTGAGATGGAAAAAAAGGAGGCGTTGGCTAGTGCTGAGCTTCAACGAGAAAGATTTGCTAGAAATGCCATTATCGCCGGTGGAGTGGCCCTGTTGTTGGTAGCACTGTACGTTTATTGGTCCTACAAGAAGCGTAGGGATGCCCTAGCTCAAAAACAACAAGCTGATTTTGAGGTGAAGGTAGCTAGGACGGAACTTAAGGCACTGCTATCACAAATGAATCCTCATTTTATTTTCAATTCCCTAAATTCAATTAGTGATTATATCAGTAAGCATGATACAGAAACCGCAAACAATTATTTGATCAAGTTTGCCAATTTGATGAGAATGACGTTGGAAAGTTCAGAGAAAAGGGAAATCAGTTTAGCTGATGATTTAAAATTAGTGGAAACTTACTTGGAGATCGAGTCGCTACGATTAAATAGAAAATTCGAATACGAAATTAAAGTTGGCAGAACTATCGATGTGGAAAACACCCTTATTCCTCCTCTTATTTTGCAGCCATATATTGAAAATAGTATCTGGCATGGCATGTCTAACAAGGAAGATGCTGGAAAAATAGTTTTGGAAATTAAACAAGAAGGGAATTCGATCATCTATAGTGTAGACGACAATGGAATAGGCCGCCAACTGTCACTCAATAATAATGGCAACAAAAAATCTTTTGGAACAAAAATAAGCCAGAGCAGGGTTGAAATTATCAATCGCCTAAAAGGCACTAACGGTAATATTAAGATGATAGACAAGCCGCAAGGGTTGCGAGTCGAAGTAAAGCTGCCTTTGGAATTGGCATTTTAAAATTGTGTCTATGTTAAGCACCATTATTATTGATGATGAACAACATTGTATAGATAGATTAAAAGATCTACTAAACCCCTACCAAAACGAAATTGAAATTCTTGGAGCATACAGGGTATATTCCAAAGCTATTTCAGCCATCCAAACATTAAAACCTGATTTCATATTCTTGGATGTTCAACTTGGTGATAAAACCGGTTTTGATTTGCTGAAGGAGGTTGCTCTGGTCGAGTTTGAAGTAGTGTTTACCACTGCTTATGATAAGTATGCAATGGAAGCATTTAATTTTAGTGCTCTGGACTATCTTTTAAAGCCTATTGATAGTAGCGATTTTGACAGATCCGTACAAAAGCTACAAAAGGCATTAGCACCTGATCTCTCTAAAAGATTGGAGACATTATTCCACAACCTGCAGCAAGATAAGAACAACAATAAAAGGATAGCCATCCCTACTATTGAAGGATTGACCTTTATCTCGGTAGCAGATATAATCAGATGCCAAGCCGATGTTAATTATACACATATCTTTAGCACTGATGAGAAACGATTAACTGTTACTAAAACCTTAAAACAATTTGAAGAACTATTAAGTGACTTTGATTTTTTTCGTGTTCACAATTCTCATCTTATTAATCTCGCTTACATTAAAAAATACACCAAGGGCAAAGGAGGAACAGCGGAAATGACAGATGGCACCGAAATAGAGGTATCAGTAAGAAAAAAAGAACTGTTTCTAAAGCGACTTCAACAGCGTGAAATGCTACTCCCGTAGTCAAAAACAAACAAAGCGCAATCAAATAACCTGGAACTTTGACCATACTCTGCTAGTAAAAGAATTACTGGTCTAGCCATTCTTTCTTATCCCCAACGTAATAAAAATGTAAGCTACTAACCTACTTTTTTCAGCTAAAGTGCGTGATGCCTTTAGGGGCAGAATGGATTTTAAGAAAAGATCTCTTCCAATCTATCCAACGTTTCAGATTAAAGCTTAATGAAAATCAAACTGATACATTATGAGAAAATCAATCTGGTTACATCTAGCGACAATTGCTTTTATTAGTTCATCCATTCCATTCAGCTGCTTCTCACAGACGGACCAACCATTTTTACATGATCGAGGAAATGGAATGGCCACTTCCCAGAATGGAGTATATGTTGAAAAACATGATTTTGTAGTGGCTCCATTTTACCAATATTCATACAGCAAAGACAAGGATTACGTACCAAGTGAATTTGGCTTTAACTCAGATGAAGAATTTACTGGGAAATCAATTGACTATGATGGTATCCTGTACGTAGGATATGGCATAAACGATTGGCTTATGATTGAGGGTCGTGGAGGTATAGTAGGTGCCAGACAATATCGAAATAAGGCTGATGACTCAGGTTTTCCGGAGATGATTTCGGAACATGCCGTAGGCGATGTAGAAGCACAAGTACGATGGCGGTATGGAAAGGAAACAGAAAAAAGACCAGAGGTTTACTCCTATTTAGATTTTGTATTTCCTTTCGACAAAGAGAAAACCATCATTGGAACCCAAAACTTGGAGGTAAAATTTGGCACTGGAGTAATAAAGGGGTTTAGTTGGGGAACAATATCCGCCAGAGCATCCTTGCAGTACATTGAGGGTGAAAATGTCGTGGAAACCGGGATATATGCCATTGAGTACTTAAAAAGGATAAATAACAGGCTTAGGATATATGTAGGCATCGAGGGGGAACAGGATGACATCGGCATTGCCGGAGATTTGCAGGTATTCCTGGCACCATGGATTTTTACCCGAATAAGCAATTCCTTTGGCTTGACGCCGAAAGCAACTGACTACGCTGTATCGTTTGGAGTGGTTGGTTATCTAAACGAGCTGTATCAGTAGTGAGCATTTATATGCGGTCGTAGAGATCAAATGCTTTGACCCGCTTGTCCCCAGCAGAAGTAGGTTAAAATATTGCTCATGTCTACCTTATTCACAATTCAACCCTTCAATTTTCCGCCCACATAATTTCTCGCCGTTAACCCAACCATTTCGGCTATTTTTAGTATCAAATTAAGGATCAATATAGTTAATGACTAAGCGACAAACTATTATCGTAGCTGTCTTGGTATTGATTGCCATGGTAGCCCTGGGTGGATTTTTCAGTAGCCTAAAAAAAGAGCCTCCAAAAACGGACATCAAGACCCCGCCTAAGTATGTAGCTACTATTCCTGTAGCCTATCATGATGTAGATACCAGAATAGTAACTTACGGGAGGGTGGAGTCATCCCAACCGATCGATTTGATTGCCGAGGTTTCAGGCCGTATCCTAGGCGGTGGCGTACCCTTAAAAGAAAGTCAGGACTTTAGGCGAGGCAGTCTACTGTACCGAATTGATGACGCCGAAGCCCGCCTGGACCTAAAATCTGAAAAAAGCAATTTTCTTAGGGATCTGGCCACCATTTTACCGGATTTAAAGATTGATTTCTCTGACTCCTACCCCAATTGGAACAGCTATTTTGAGAGTATTGACATCGATAAGAACTTGCCTGAATTACCTAATTATAAATCGGACAAGGAGAAGACATTCTTAGCTACCAAAAATATATTCAGCACCTATTTTAATATCAAGAGATCCGAAACTAATCTGAGGAAACATCTGATATATGCGCCATTTACCGGCAGCTTTTCGGAGGTATCACTGGAATCCGGAGCCTATGTCAATCCCGGAAACAAGATCGCCCGTATCGTGCGAACCGGTAAACTTGAATTGAAAGTACCGGTTGAAACGACCGACATCAAATGGATCAAAGAAGGTGGTAAAGTAGAAGTAGCTACCGAAGATGGGTTTATGAAATGGGATGGTAGAATAAAGCGAATTGGCGAAGTGGTCAATCAAACCACTCAGTCAATTGACGTGATCATAGAGATAATCGCCAATGAGAATAAGGTTTATGACGGATTGTA
>JBPCUG010000347.1:0-3857 GCA_051011275.1 Cyclobacteriaceae bacterium
TTATAATAGAGGGCAACCATTATTTTCCTCCTGATTCAATCAACAAATCTTTTTTTCAATCAAGTGAAACTCACAGCACTTGTCCATGGAAAGGTGTGGCTTCTTATTTATCGATCGAGGTTGATGGACACACCAATTCCGATGCCGCCTGGTATTATCCAGATGCAAAGCATGCTGCTAAAAACATTGAGGATTATGTCGCTTTCTGGAAGGGCGTCGAAATAGTAGAATAGTCTTTTGGTATCAAGTAGCTGGTATCAAATTGTTGGTAAAAATGGCGGAGGTATCAAATAATGGCTGCTCAGCCGCTACCAGGTATCTGTAACCGCTTCTTTTGATCGATGAATAGATATGGTTCGTCTAAAAACTATACCTTTTCCACCATAATTAGCTTAGATTTCGAGTGGTAATATTAGGGATCAACTCACCGATCATGATTAAGCATTTTGCTCCTTTTGTCCTGTTATTCGCACTTTTGGCATTGAGTTTATGCACCAGAGAGAATAACGAAGACCTTACCCCGGAAAAAACAGCACAAATTGAAACTATGGATTCAGTAGCAGCGGAACTCAAGGCGTCGATTGAAACCATTGAATCAGAAACCCAATCGGCGGAAGAAACCATAGATGCGCTTCTGGACGAAGTGGAAGAGTCAGCCAATTAATATCTTTTTCCAATTAACGTAAATTTTTTTTATGAAAACATTAAGGATAATGTTGATTGCATTGATGGTTGGACTGATCAGTTTGCCCGCTATGAGCCAAGGAAAATCAGACTTGAAAAAGCGAGAAGATAAGGTTCAAAAAGAAGTGAAAGCTCAGAAGGATAAGAGTACGCAAGCTCTAGAAGGCGCTGAAGTTAACGCTGATGATGCCCTGGACCTTGCAGTCGGTAAGGTAAAAGGGCAAAAAGAAAAAGGGAGAGCTAAAGCCGAAGAAATGAAAGCCAAAGGCAAGGACGAAGCGAAAGAGCATAAAGAAAAAATCAAAGGTGGCGATAGCGATGATGATCACGGGGCTCACGATGACCATGACGAAGACGGTGATAAAGATCATGATGAGGATGACTACGATTCAGATGACGATGCCGCCGCCGCGGACAGGGGTAACAAAGAAAAAAAGGACAAAAAAGATAAAGTAAAAAAGGAATACAAAGGCAAGGGCAATGCCTACGGTCGCGACAAGTCATTAAGTGGTCGCGAGTTTGGTAAACAGCGGGCAGAAGAAGCGCGCAGAAAATCCAAAGAAGCAGAGAGGACGATTGATGATAGTGAAGCTCGCTTGAATACCACTAAAGAACGCTTGAAAAAAGCCAAGGAACAGGTAGAAGAAGAAAAATCGAGCGGTGCGGTAGAAGAGGAGGTTGTTAAAGCTAAAGAAGAGAAGATAAAAAAGGCCGAGGAAAAAACACAGGAGTGGGAAGAGTCGATCAAACGCGAGAGAGAGAAATTAAGAAAAATTAAAGACGTTATCCTGGAAACCGACCCAGTCGAATAATGTCTTTTGCAGGTGTAAGTGGCATACTGGCCCATTCGTTTTTATCGGATGGGCCTTTTATTTTAAATAAACGACAGTGCTGCAAAAACTGGCAAAATTCTTACATACGTTCTGTAAGCAGTCAAATGAAGAAGCAATTTTGGCCTTAAAAGGCTAAAATTACAGATTATTTGAGGCCCATGACAATTCTAGAAATCATTACCCTGCTGATCCTCCTGGCAGCTACCTTTACTTACATCAACATCAAGTTTTTAAAATTACCGGCCACTATCGGGATGATGGTAATGGCCCTGACCATGTCGTCCGGCATCGACCTGATTGGATTTTTCGTACCGGAGGTGGCATTAGGAGCAAAAAAAATACTTAGCGATTTCGACTTCTCCGACGTACTGCTGAATATCATGCTCAGCTTTCTATTATTTGCCGGAGCATTGCATATCAACCTGGCCAAACTGGCAGAAGAAAAATGGCCTATTATTACTCTGGCTACCGCCGGGGTGTTGATATCAACCTTGATCACTGGTACCCTTACTTTTTATGCTCTTCCTTTATTAGGTTTCGATGTGCCTTACATCTATTGTCTGCTTTTTGGGGCCTTAATCTCTCCTACTGATCCGATCGCTGTATTGGCCATGATCAAAGAATACAAGGTATCAAAAAATCTGGAAGTGAAATTTTCTGGAGAGTCATTGTTTAATGATGGCATAGGGGTGGTGGTGTTCCTGACTATTCTTGAGATTTCCAATGCCGGCCTAGATAATTTTGAATTCTCCGGAGCCATGATCTTATTTGGACAAGAAGTGATCGGCGGGATACTACTAGGTATTTCATTAGGGTTTTGTGGCTTTCATTTTTTAAAGGCCATCGACAACTCTCAAGTCCAACTAGAAGTACTGGTCACTTTAACTATGGTGCTCACCGGAACTACGATCGCTCAGATGGTGCATGTATCGGCACCTTTGGCCATGGTGGTGATGGGGCTCTTTGTGGGCAATGAAGGCCGAAAACTATCTATTGCAAATGTTGCTGGAGATTACGTATTGAAATTTTGGGATCTGGTCGACGAAGCCCTTAATGCTGTGCTTTTCATTTTGATTGGGCTGCAAATGGTAGTGATACCATTCAAATTCAATCACTTGTTAGCTGCCATAATGGCTATTGCTATTGTGCTTACCTCCAGGTTTATGGGAGTGGGTATACCACTTAAGTTGATGCGTCTAAGACGCGATATACAAAGTAAAACCATTCGCCTGCTTACCTGGGGCGGACTTCGGGGAGGGATCTCAGTGGCCTTAGCCTTATCATTACCGGAATTTGCCTATAAGGACCTGCTGGTAGCAATAACCTATTGTGTGGTGGTATTCTCCATCATTATTCAAGGAATGACCATTGGTAATATGTTCCAAAAAGTGAGTAAAGAAACGCAGCTTAACCAAAAAGCTGTTAATGGTGAAAAAGTGAAAGAATCGGTACTTACTGAAGCTTAACTAACTACCGAGAAATCTCACAATTCTTTCCATTACCGGTGGCGCTTTGATAGTCCGGTAGTGGCCAAAGCCATCGGTGATCAAGCACTTGACTTTCTCGGACTGTACTGGTTCATTGAACCGCTTAGGCAAGGGAATGACCTGATCCTGAACATCGTGCACCACTAAGACCTCCTTCGCATTGATTAATTCAAACCGCTCGTTCATATGGTATTCCTCCATTTTACGTCCGGCCAAGGCTTCCAACTTTTGATGGAATAAACGCTGCACCTTAGACGGTACATGCAAAAACCTGAAAAGGTTGTCGGTTGCCATCGATACTTTGGTGGGCATACTAATGGCAATCACTTTTTTTAGAGGGAACTGCCCTTTTGCTTCCGTGAGCATAAAGCTGGAGGTATAAGCACCAAAGGAATGTCCGATCAAGTGAGAGACTCCACCAGAATAAGCAAAATAATCAAGGACCGTTTCGACTGCTTGGCTAAATTGTGGAAAGGTCGTTTGCCTACCACTACTTTTTCCATGGGCCGGACCATCAAATGCTACTACTCGGTAACCTTTAGAGAGTAGCTGTGGGATCAAATGCCTAAAAGAAGTTGCGTTCGATTCCCAGCCGTGCACCAGCAACACCCGCGGGCCAAAAATACCCCAAGCATAAACACGAAGCTTACCCTTTTGAAAAGGTAAGTCGAAAGTGCTGGCTGTGTGGAACAGCTCTGGCAAGGGTCTGGTTTTGCCAGGTCTTTTAGGCGTAGTAAAAAGATGCAGGACTAATCTGGCAGACAGATCCGGAAATATTGGTCCTAAGTTCTTAAAGAAAGAACGCAGCCCCTTTACTTGCCAGGGTAGGCCAAGAATTGGCTTTATTCGGGGT
>JBPCUG010000348.1:0-4491 GCA_051011275.1 Cyclobacteriaceae bacterium
GGGCCTTTCTTCGTAACTATCGTTTAAAAAGAGCAGCACAAATATTGACGCAAGATGGAGACAGTGTTACCCAAGTTGCTTATGCGGTGGGGTTTAATAATTTATCCTACTTTGCAAAATGTTTCAGAGAACTGTATGATGTAAGTCCGACTGAATTTAAAGAACATGTAAACGAATAAACTCCTTCCAACCTCGACAGCACCACTGGAAATAAACATGAAAGCATTAATAATTTGTGCAAATAGCTGGTATCAGCTATCAAGTGAACGAACTTTTCAACGTGATGTCAATGAGTCATTTCACCATCCAAAAACAACTTAAAAAACTTTGGGGTAGCCATCAATTCGATTGGTCCCCGCCCGAAACTTATGGCCCAAAAAATCAATGGGAAGAATACTTTACCACCAATAAATATGGCGTTCGTTTGGCTGCATTGTTTGGTCACGCTAAAACCTTTCCTGCAAAGGGAAGTGTTCTTTTAGGACACCCGTTTCGAAATGATGCCAAAAATTATTTTCTAAAAAGTCACCACGTAAGCGTTTTAAGAAATAACGGCTACCATACAATGCTATTCGATTTTAATGGTTTTGGAGCCAGCGAAAACGGAAATATGGATTATGGTGAAGACATCGTAGCTGTGGGAAACCTTCTTGCTGGGGTTACGCCCAAGCTTCCCATTGGTTACCTAGGCGTATCATTGGGTGCCGGCTGGGGGATCCTTGGTTTGACTGCGGAAGCCCATCCGTTCAAGGTAGCGGTACTTGATTCTCCTATTACATCTATGAGTACTTTCAAGTATCATTTCTCCACAGTGCACAGATTGCTTTTGTGCCTGGCCAAAGCTTCTTCCACTGTAGACTTAGCCATGAGCCCATGGCAAGCCATCAAACAGATTAAACATCTTGATTCAGTTTTGCTACTATACGGGGGCAAAGATACGATCGCTCCCTCAGGACTGGGACAGATATTGAAGTACAATAGTAGTGTCGAGGTGACTTTAAAAGTTTTCGAAGAAGCTTCACATATGAAAGCTATTGACCACTATCCAAAAGCCTATGAGCTGCATTTGATCCGATATTTGGATCTTCATTTAGCAAGTCGGGGTAGGGTTTTCAGATCTGTTAGTTGAGAATGGCCATTAATCTGCTTTGCCATACTGACTAATACTTTGTAAAGCAACGGTCGAAACAATAATGATACCTCCAATCCAAATATTCGAATTAAGTTGTTCGTCAAGAAATAACACCGCCCATAAAATGCCATAAACTGGGATCAAACTGCTCATCACACTTACCGCGCTGGTGGTAAAATGTTTTAAAGCCTGGACAAATAAGGTATGGGCGATAGTTGTAGTAATCAAGGCCAGCATAAATACCAATCCCCATCCTTTTGCATCTAAGGTGAGGTCATAAACAAATAAGGTTGGCAGCAAAAATATTGCAGCTACCAACATTTGATAGAACATGATTTTGGAACCACTATACTGAAGGATATATTTTTTATTCCATAAGTTTCGCAAGGAGTAAACTATTGCCGACACAATACCAATTGCAGCTCCCAAGGTAACTTGATTGTTTAGATCAAAATCAGGAACAATAAAAGCAATGCCAACGATCACCATTAGAGCGGTGGCTATATTGAGCGAACTAAGCTTACCTGAGAAAAACCATGGCTCAAGTAAAGTGGTGATTACTGGATAGGTAAATAGGGATAGCATACCAACTGCTACTCCGGAGATCTTTAGGGAATAAAAATACAGGATCCAATGTGCACTCAGTAATATTCCATTCCCGATCAGAAAATTCCAGTCCTTTTTAAAGTTGACCTTTAGGCCATGTCCAACTACTATAAGAAAAACATAAAGCAGACCTGCACCGATCAAGCACCTTAAAAAAATAATCAAAGCTGGGGCAAGGGGGATTACGTTGCCCAGAATGCCAGAAGTTGACATCAGGATCAGAGAGAGGTTTAGCTCAAGGAACGGATAAAGTTTAGTGGATTTCAATTTCAAAATGGATAGCCATTTCAATGATACAAAGACTCTCTATGCTAAGAAAGACCTACGAGGTTTTTAAAACCTTGTAGGTCTGCTATCTTTGAAGCATGACAGGGATAGACTTCTTAGAGGAAGAGCAGGAGGATGGACTTTTTGAGCACTATAGGATTGAGGTAGATCCTAAGCAATCTGTACAGAGGCTGGACAAATTTCTCATGGATAGATTACGTAATGTTACCAGAACCAGGTTGCAAGGTGCAATCAAGGAGGGGTTTGTAAAAGTGAACGACCAGGCTGTCAAACCAAACTACAAGGTACGTCCCAACGATGTGATCATCATTGCCCTGCCTGAGCCACCTAGAGATACAGAAGTAGTTCCCGAAAATATACCCTTGGATATTGTATATGAGGACGAGGCCCTACTAGTGGTTAATAAACCGGCTGGGATGGTGGTGCATCCGGCCTACCAAAACTGGAGTGGAACCTTGGTGAACGCTTTGGCCTATCACTTCCAAAACTTGCCAACAATGGCCAACAATGAGGGTCGGCCTGGACTGGTACACCGCATTGACAAAGGTACTTCAGGACTGTTGGTAATTGCTAAAACCCAAGAGGCCATGACCGCTTTGGCCAAACAGTTTTTTGATCATAGCATTGAACGCACCTATTTTGCACTGGTCTGGGGAGAACCGTCACCTGCCAATGGCACCATTGAAGTAAATTTAGGTAGAAGCTTAAAAGACCGACGAGTTACTACTGCTTTTCCCGACGGTGATTTTGGCCGCAGAGCGGTGACACATTATAAAACCATAAAGCCTTTACGCTACGTGTCTTTGATTCAGTGTAATCTGGAAACTGGCCGTACCCACCAGATCAGGGCGCATCTAAAACATCTTGGACATCCGCTATTTAATGACAGCACTTATGGTGGAGATAAGGTCTTGAAAGGAACTGTATTCTCGAAGTACAAAGCTTTTGTTGAGAATGCGTTTAAATTGATACCACGGCCCGCCTTGCACGCAAAGTCCTTAGGTTTTATTCATCCTCTTTCAAAGGAGCATGTGCAATTTGATTCCGAGTTGCCGGAGGATTTTCAAGCCGTCTTGGAAAAATGGGAGAAGTATGTTAATCAATAAAACCTGGATCCGGCAAATTTATAAACCCACCGGACCCTTAATGTCCTTTTAGTTGGCATTTACCAGGTCGCCAGACCCGGAAATATTTACCGAGATGGAAGGACTTCCTTTGTACAGAACATCTCCGCTGCCATTAATGATCACGTCCAGTTCATCACTGGCGAATACCTGGGCATCGCCGGAGCCAAAAATGGTCACACTATGTTCATTAGCAACCAGGTTAAAAGATCTAAGATCTCCAGATCCGGAAATATCAGTTCGGCAATTATCCGCGGTGCCGAATAACGTGATCTCTCCTGAGCCTCTTATCTCGATATCAATATCATCCGCATCTACATCCAGATCCATATCGCCCGAACCAATTATTCTTAGGTCCATATCATTTACAGCCCAGGTATTGTCACCAAAGATATCCCCGGAGCCAATGATAGAAAGTGCATTGATCTGCGGCATAGTAATGAAAACGTCTATATCAGCACTATTGACGCACCTCCTGGTATCAATTAATAATTCGCTCCCTCTGACCACAGTGCTTACTTCATCCAAGATATTATCCTGCGCCCGGACCTCGATATCATATCTAGAGCCTTGCACGATTACTACATTAGCGCTGGTCGCGTTTGTAACTGAGGTGAAGTCTGTGAGAAATCGTTCTTCTGATACTTGGCTACCTCTACCTCTAAGACATCCAAAATCGTCATCTTCGAAATCAAAATAGCAAGATGTTAAGCCCATAGTTCCTCCAAGGAACAATAGGAAAGTGATTTTATATGGTTTTATTTTCATAGCCCTTTTTAGTTGAGTGTGTAATAAGCAGTCTGTTCAAATGTCATACCAAATTTTAGATCACTAATTTGGCGCGCATGTTTAAGATGCAAATAGTATGCTTATGGTTGTCTCGACCGAGTGGTTTTTATCGTAACCCTAGCACTAAGGACAAGATCACCTGGCAAAGGTTTCCACTTGAGAAAAAATATCGAGGAATATTTATGGGGGGTAATTTAAGCTGAGGAATCTTTGGCTTGTTGCCAATAAGCATCCATCTCTGGCAAAGTCATGTCTCCCAACTTCTTACCGTCTTTTGCTGACTGTTCCTCTAGGAATTGAAAGCGTTTGATAAACTTCTTATTGGTCTTTTCCAGGGCTTCTTCAGGATTAATATCCAAAAAACGGGAATAGTTGATGAGTGAGAATAGCAAGTCCCCAAATTCACTCATTACCTTTTCATGGTTATCAGAGCTGGTCAGGCTAAGTTCAGATTTAAACTCCCGCAGTTCTTCTTCTACCTTGTTCCACACATCTTCTTTCTTTTCCCAGTCAAAGCCGACTCCTCTGGCTTTTTCCTGGATACGCATGGCT
>JBPCUG010000349.1:0-8271 GCA_051011275.1 Cyclobacteriaceae bacterium
AGCCAAACAAGAAGGCCAACAACAGAACTGAATGAAACACCGCAGAAGCGATCCATCCTTTTCTTTTGTTCTTATTGTCTTCTCGATCAATCATTACTTTTCCGGATTAGCGGCAATTGATACTTTCGCTTCTAAAGCTGAGGCAATGCCGGCGACTTTTACCAGATGTTCGGTGGGTACGCTTTTATCAATATGCAATACCACTACACCGTCACCTTCACTCAATGCATTACGCAAAACACCTTCTAAGCTTCCTTCACTAACCTCTTGGTTATTTACAAAATAACGCAAATCTGGTGTAATTGACACACTTACCTTCTGCAAAACTATATTTGAACTTTTGGAAGATGGCAGGTTCACTGGGACCCCAGAGGGAGTTACAAAGGTGGATGTGAGCATAAAAAAGATAAGTAACAAAAAGACCACATCGGTCATGCCCGACAAACTGAAAGTAGCATTTACTTGATGCTTTGATCGTAGGTCCATTAGTGTGGCTCTTGTAACAAATCAATAAAATCAATGGAATTGTATTCCATTCTATGTATCACTTTTGACACCTGGCTTACCAGGTAATTATAACCTAAATAAGCAATGATTCCCACAAACAAACCAACTGCAGTGGTGATCAGGGCCTCATAAATTCCTGAAGAAAGCAATTTCGGACTAACCGATCCCTCCTCCTGGGCTATAGCTATAAATGCACGAATCATGCCAATTACCGTCCCTAAGAACCCTAACATTGGCGCTGCTCCGGATATAGTGGCTAAAGAGGATAAACGTCTTTCTAGCTTGTATATTTCTATTTTTCCAAGATTTTCGATGGATGCTTCTATGTCCCGTAGTGGGTGTCCAATCCGCGATATGCCCTTCTCGATCATTCTTGCAATAGGTGTGTCTGTTTGAGCGCATAGCAACCGAGCACCACTAATATCACCACCAGTAACCAGGTTACGGATCTTGTCGGTAAACTGCTCCGGTGTTTGGGAAGCACTCTTAATGGTCAGTATCCGCTCAACGAAAATGTATATAGCGATGATAGAAAGAATGATCAATGGTATCATCATAACACCGCCATTAAGCAACAGATCGATGATCCTTATACTGTCCTCAGCGCTTGTTTCCACTGCAGTGCTATCGACACCGGTGGTAGATATTTGAAGTAATGTCATAATCAGTATTGTGATATAGCAATTTTAGTACCGTATTTCGCCGTGATGGATGCTGCATCGGGTTGTGCTTCTGCCTGGGAGCCATAGTTACCCACAGCTACTCGCATTCCTACCCAATCGTCTTGCTCGATCAACTTGACGGCAAAACCATCCTTAGCCAGTTGGTCGGCATGTCTCTGAGCATAAGCTCTGAACTTGTAACTCCCTAGAAAAATATAATACCGTCCCGTCCGCTCAGTAATTGAAGTGATAGTTCCAGGTTGATCAAGATTGACTGCTGCTGATTCATTTGTATCACTATCATTATCCTTGTCAGAAGATTCTTCCTCGGGCACCGGCAGCTCATCGTCTAAAGGTAAAGGATCAGGTGGAGTTGAGTCAGTGATTTCAGTGCCTGCTGGGGATCGCAAGAAAAAATAGTACAAAGCACCACCGGCGATCAAGGAAAAAACCAAGGCTAATATAATTATTGGCCAGTAATTAGTGGGTTCTTTATCTCGCCTCTTTTTGGCAGTAGTAGCTGCCGCTGCTGCAGCTGCTGGCACAACTGGTTTTGCCCTGTCAATCGGTTTCATTTCTACTTCCGGTAGTCCGTAGTCTTCGTTCATTTTGCAGGTGGTTTGGTATTTAAATAAGCTTAGTATTTTGATGGTAAATGTAAAGCAATTATTTATTAGCTACAAGAACGATCATTGTCCACAGTTTTGAGCTTTAGGTTCCCGATTTAATCTGCTAAAAACTGTAAGTAATACCGCCAAGGATCATAAGTCCTCTTGATGGATAATTCAAATACCTTTCATATTTTTTAGTACCTATATTACTGAAATTGGCAAATGCTGAGAACCGCTTTGACCACAAGTATTCCGCTTTAAAATTAATATCGTAGATTGGGTCTAATTTTCTACTGGTATTGCTTTGTAAGTTAAGTCCTTCCAACCCTCCCATAGCGTTTACAGACCCGGTAAGAATGATCTTATCATAAAAATTATAAGAACTAAAAATACTCAACATAAAATTGGGACGGTGCCAGGCCCTATCGACTTGTTTTACATCATAGGCGAATATATCCCCCCGAATAGAGAGCAAAAAATCATCTGACTTCCCATATCCCAGCTCAGCAAACCAGTGAATGATCGGCACTTTCCTAGTATCGTACACTATATCGAAACGGGAAGAATCTGTGGCACTGTTTACATAGAAATGCAAATTCCTATAGTCAGCCAGTGAAAGTCCAGTTTCGAAATTTAGGGCGTCCATGACCTCACCTTTGATCCCCCCATAGAGCTCAAGTTTTTTTACGGTGTTAGCAATAGTAACCTGCCGTCCTATAAACGGGTTTTCCTTAGCAAACTTATCCAAAGAATTTCTGATTACATCTCCCTGCACTCCTGCATATACCGATATTTCCGGAGCAAGATCGTAACTGGCTGTAATGACCGGGACAAAGTGAAATCGATCATTATTTTTTAGGGTGTCATTCTCATAAACCATGTTCAACCCAAAAGCCACTCTGAACTGATCGATTTTAGTTGTGACGGTTGGTCGCATGCGCCAGTAATTTCTCCTCAACTCGGTAATATCTTTGCGCTTGCCTACGAACAATTGGGTTTCCCAATTAACACCCAGTGTCTCATTGAGTTTTAAGCTTCCATCGAAGGTTAAGCCAGTTTCATTCTCTTTTGCTTTGTAAGTATCGCGGGTGGTGCCAAAATATGCCTGAAAGACGTAGTCGACGTTTGGGTTATTGTTGCTGTCCTCAGCACCTGCCAGGAATTTAAAGCGCTGGTAATTTTGCTCGATGGTATCTTTGTCAACCTCCAAACCTGGGCTGTAACCATAAAAGTGACTTCGGTCTATGCCATATTCAATCGCTCCATTAAACACCACAGGCTCGGTAATGTACTTACCGAATAGACTGGTTTTCAACTCGCTATTTCCTGAGTTTTTGCGGTCTACCGGGCCTTTCGCTGACCCAAAAGTTTTAAAATGTGCACCTACCGAAGAATCCTTGCTTCTTTTGCTATTGAAATACCCTTCTATCAATGTACTGGCATAATTACCCACACCTGCTTTAAGATAGTTGCCATACAATTTTTTCAGGGACTGATCTTTAATAGTTAGTACTCTTAGCTTGGGTTCAATATCCGGAGGGATAAATTCCACATTGCCAAACTGATATTGCTGGGCCTCATCATTTGTCTCTATGGGCAATGGAGCCACCTTTTCATAACCGCGATTGGCTGGAGGAAGAACGATCTTACGATCCTTTTCAATTACTACTTCAGTATCTTCAATCTCACCTTCTTCGTCCCAATCATCTTGAGCTATTGCGGGCACGCTGATAGACCAAAACAGGATCATGGCCAGCCACAAGAAACGATTCATATGTTGTGTTATACCTTCCATGTTAATTGTCGATCAACTGAAAATTATCTGCATCAGTTTCTATTTCATCCTCCGGCTGCCGCGCCTCGTTCCCTTCCAGCGCTGCCAACTTGCGTTTTGCCTCCTCAACCACCATTTCATTGGGCGAGTTTTCGATCACTGAATTTAGGGTTGCCTTGGCCTGAAAGATCTCATCTAGCCCAACGTAGTTGTCAGAGATCAACAAGAAGGACCTCCCCAACCAAAAGTCATAGGCCCCGAACTTAGCGTTAAGATCGTAAAGGGTCTCATTACTCTGGGTGTATTCCTTTTTTTGATGTTGTATATCTGCCAACAAATATTGGGCCTCCGCACCATGCTCATCTTTTGCAGTATTTAGTGTTTGCAGAAAATAATCAGAGGCACTTTCAAAATCACTACGCTCGTAGGAAGACTTACCCAAATACAGCAGTGATCGGTTTTCAGCATTTGCATTTACATTGGCCTGCTCCAAAATCAGTCGAGCATATCGATCCACATCTTCGTAGTCCCTAAGTAGATAATGGCATTCCATAAGACCGGACCAGGCATTATAGGAATCTTTTTTGCTACGAGCCACCTCAGCCAGTCTTCCGTAATATTTGATTGCTTCTCGATAGTTCTTATTCTGAAAAGTAATCTCACCTAGTTTTTTCAGAGCTCGATTTACCTGGGCAATGCGGTTGTCATTAACCACTTGCTCGTAGTAATCCAAAGCCCGATCAACCTGGTTTAGCTTGTAGTAAGATTCGGCAATGAAATATTTCGCTTCATAGGCCTGTGCGCTACCAGGATAATTTTGTTGGTAGGTTTCTAGCTTTTCAATTGCTGATTGATATTTCTCACTGAAATAGAGATTCTTCGCAGACTCGTATTCGATATTTGCTAAAGACTGATTCTCAGGATTGGCCTTTTTGTATTTGGCCAGGTATGCATCAAACTCATTGGAGCGGCCCATCACATTTAGGGTTTCTTGCAAGCCAATTAATGCACTATTTGCCGACTCGTGAGTGACATAATTATCCAACACCTGCTTGTAGTCCCTTGCCGCGGCGTCATAGTTTTGCAAGTTGTAGTTGGCAACTGCCCGCTTGGTATAAGCGTGAGGAACAAAGCTGCTTTCAGGTTTACTAGAAATTAACTTTCCAAAGCCGGCAATGGCAGTTTGGTAGTTTCCTTGCTCAAGGTCCAATTGCGCCGTTTGAAAAAGGGCATTATCTACATATCGGGAATTGGGATAGCTTTTAAGTACAGTATTCAAGTTGGCCTTAGCGCTTTGGGTATTCCCTTGTATACCAGCTATCACTCCTTTCTGGAAATAAGCATAATCAAGATCTCCTCCTTTTAAACGGATCGCCTTGTCGTATAAACCCAATGCTTGGCCATAACTCTTCGAGACATAATAACAATCTGCAAGTCTGATCAAAGCATCTTTATAAAACCATTTATTAGGTGTAGCCTCGAGAGCTTGGGTATAAGCTTGAAAATGACCCATAGCCTTATCGTATTGCTTGGTATTGTAGTAGGCGTAACCAATGCCATATCTGGATTTAAGATGCTTATCCTCTCTTTCGTCTCCTATAGTTTGAAAGACTGAGGCGTAAGAGTTGATGGCTTCCGGATACTTCTTACCAATAGAATAAGCCTCGGCAGACCAGAAGTGCGCTAGCGATACGAGCTTACTATCCACTGGATATTGCAGTGACTTCTCGAACATCTTCACCGAGTTATAATATTTTCCATTATTGAAAAATTCTGTGCCTTTGAAGTAGGTGACCTTTTGATAGGTTTGCTTGATCTTATCACTTTTGTTGGGCAAACTCTCGATGTGTTGGATGGCCTGATTGTAATCGTTTGTTCTTAAATAAGCCTCACTGATAAGATCATTTACTTCATTTGCGTGGCTACTTTCAGGGTATTGTTCAAGGAACTCCTGCAGTACGACAACCGCTTCGGAATAATTTTCAGTGTCATAGTTCACCTTGCCCAAATTGAAAGTTGCCTCTTCCTTTACAGAAGCATTAAAGTCACCTTTGCGGGCCTGCTCAAATGATGTTTTGGAATAGACCAGATTATTTTCTTTTACATAGATCTCACCGAGGTAATAGGAAGCCAGCTGACCAATCTCATCGTTACTGGCAGCCATACTTTTAAAGTTGTTCTTGGCTTTTTCAGTTTCACCAATGGCATATTGGGCATAGGCAAGCTTATACGAGATCTCACGAGCAGGCCTTTTCCCTTGCTTCTTAGCATAATTTTCGAAGTATTCCGCTGCTTTGTTATAGTCGCCCTTCATATAATATGCCTCCCCGGCTAGCAGATATATGTCGTCTACATTTTTAGCATTGCCACGCGCAACTACTGATTCAGAATATTCAATCAGTTGGTCGTATTGCTTTTGCTTATAGTAAACATTGGCAATCATATATGGGACAATGGCAGCATAAGCCTCATTTCGTTCCGCCTTTTGCAGATCCAACAATGCTTGATCATAATCACCATTCCGGTATTCTATAAATCCAGCGTAGTAATTGGCTGCCGCAGTATATCGATTTTCAGTCCTTTTTAATTGATTAAACCGACCTAAGGCTTGATCAAATTGCTTCTTACCAAAATAGGCGTAGGCCAGCTTAAAGTTGGTTTCCACTCTTTTCGCTGGTTCAATTCGATTGACATCTACCTTTTCGAAATACCCAATAGATTTATCGTATTTCTTATTTCGGAAATAAAAGTCACCCAATTCATAATATGCCAATAGTGATTTTGGGTGATCAGGATGATTGGTTACAAATTGCTCTACTAGAAACTCCCCGTCGGTATGGAACAAATTAAGGGCGCTATAGGCTTTGAAATATTCAGCTTCGGTGCGGTTTAAAGTATTTTGATCTGAGCTAAGATAACTTTCAAAAAGATCTCTGGCTGCTGCATACTTTTCTTTTTGTAGTAGAGCTAAGCCTTCCCTGAACTCCAGCTCATCACTGGTCTGATCGAGGCTTTTTTGTGCACACATCGGATAGGAGGCTAACAACAGTAGCCCTAGTAGCATCTTTCTCAACATAACACACCATCAAATAATGTAAACATAACTTTGTTGAAGCCTATTTATTGTGAAATAGTCCTCAAACTTTTACCACTTCCCCGTTCAAAAACTCATTGCAAAAGCCTAAATACCAACTCCTTTAATATTGCTCCGTTACCCAGGTTCCCCGCATCTACTCCCTTTGATTTAAGGTCAGCCATTTTAATATGATGAATATTTTGAAGCACTTGGGGCAAGGAGTAATTACTCCAAGCGGTTAGATACTCTTTCACAAAAAACGGACGTATTCGTAGTTGACTTGCCAAATGTCGTTCTGATCGATCTCTAGAAGCGTGGATTAATAAAAGCTTGGCAAAAAAGCCATACAAAATAGCAATCACCGGAATGATTGGATTACTCCTTGGATTAGCGGCAAAATAATTCACTATCTGTTGCGCTTTAAAGGCATCCTTTACCGTAAGAGCTCTTTGCAATTCAAACACATTATACTCCTTACTAATACCCACATATTTCTGGATATGCCCCGCATCTATCTCCACTTTTTCGTCCAGGTTTATCAAAACTTTATTGATCTCGTTTGACAGTCTTTCCAAGTTATTTCCACTATAGTCTGCCAATAATTGTGCCGATTTTGGTTGGATGGTGTGACCCTTACTTTTTACAAAGTTGGAAATCCAGGCTGGAATTTGATTGTCATAAAGTTTTTTGGTAGTAACTAATACTGCGTATTTGTCCAGCGATTTGCTTAAGGATTTGCGGCCATCAAGGGTCTTGTACTTGTAGCAAAACACCAAGATGGTTGAGGGCAAAGGATTTGAAATATAATTCTCCAGTAGCTTTTGTCCTTCTTGTTTATTCCACTCTCCCATCTCTTGAGCCTCCTTGACCAGGACTACTTGTCGCTCAGACATCATTGGGTATCTTTTAGCATTGGTGATCACACCACTCATGTCGACATCTTTCCCGTACATGATCACTTGATTAAAGCCTTTTTCAGTCTCCTGAAGTGCGTTATGCTCAATGTAGTTTGAGATCAGGTCGATGAAGTAAGGCTCCTCTCCCTGTAAAAAATACACCGGGGCATATTGATTCTTCTTGAGGTTCTCTAATACGATTTCCGGTTTTTGCGGCACAGTCTGCTTTACGCTGGTATTTTTATTTCTTCAACAATAAAAAAGCCGTCGTTTCCGGATTCTTGGTACAACGGCATAAAAATAAGCCCCTTCATAGGAGCTGTCACTTCTCCACCTTTATCATGAGCTAGCACCTCCCCTTCATTTACAGGTTGAAAGTTGTTATAACCAGGAACCATTTTGAAATGGTCTTCATCATCTATCCAATGATGGTACAAGACCTTAATATGGCTAGGCAATCCATCTGAAAACGAGTCTAGTATTTCCTTGTATGCTAACAATGAATCGGGGGATGATTCAACTACTCCTGCGGCATTGAGCAACTCCCATATGCCGGCCACATGTAGTTGTACTGCCTCTGGGCTTCCGATCATTCCTCCCTCAACTGCAAAAGAAAGAAATCCACGATCGTGCATAAATTTTAGTAAAGTGCCTTTAAGGTATTTGTCCAGATCGATTACCACTGGTTGCTTAAGAGATTTTACCACCGGATTATGAGCCTCGTCTTCAGGGATCACAATAAAAT
>JBPCUG010000350.1:0-2811 GCA_051011275.1 Cyclobacteriaceae bacterium
CTCCACCTATACCCTTTCCTCGCTGGGATTCGGTAACTACTAGATCTTCCAGATAAAGAGATCTACCTTTCCATGTAGAATAGCGGTAATAATAAATTGCTACCCCCACAATCTCCTGATCCAATTGAGCTACTATAAACTCAAATATTGGCTCATTTCCGAATCCATCTTCTTCCATTTGCGCTTCATTCACTAGCACTTGATCAAGCGCATTTTCATACTCTGCCAGCTCCTTTATCAAATGGAGTGTTTGTGGTATATCCTCTTTTGTACCCCTTCTTATGGATATGTTCATAGTTAAATAGTTGTATGAAGTCTCGAATTAAATGTATTTCAAAATCTAATAAAAAATCGCAATCCAAATTATTACCAGCATTGGGATATTACGAAGCACCCATGGGCTCACCACTTTATTTGAATTGGGCACAAATGGTGTGATCAAGATCTAAAACAGATGATCAACTCTCAACTGGGCAAGGAGATCTTATTAAACCCGGTATAAGGAACCAAACTTTTGGGAATAGTAATATGCCCTTCACTCTGGTTGTTTTCTAATAATGCCGCCAGAATTCTAGGCAACGCCAGAGCACTTCCGTTTAAAGTATGTACCAATTCGGTTTTCCCGGTTTTATCTTTATGTTTAAGCTTAAGTCGATTGGCCTGGAAAGTTTCAAAGTTGCTTACTGAGCTGACTTCCAGCCAACGTTCCTGAGAGGCTGAGAAAACCTCGAAATCGTACGTCAAAGCTGAAGTGAAACCCAGATCCCCAGCGCATAGATTCAAAATCCGGTAAGGTAGCTCCAATTGCTGGAGAAGCACCTCCACATGACTTAGCATATCCTCCAGGGCTTGATAAGAATGCTCAGGATCTTCAATACGCACAATTTCAACCTTATCAAATTGGTGTAACCGATTGAGCCCTCTTACATGAGCGCCCCAAGAGCCCGCTTCTCTCCGGAAACATGGGGTGTAACCCATCATTTTGATAGGAAGTTGCCCCTCCTTCAATGTCACATCTCGATATATATTGGTTAATGGAACCTCAGCCGTAGGAATCAAATAGTATGGCTCTCCGGATATTGGATACATTTGTCCCTCTTTATCTGGCAATTGGCCAGTTGCCAGTCCTGAGGTTTCGTTTACCAAAACGGGTGGTTGTATTTCTGTGTAACCGGCAGCAGAACCACGGTCTAAGAAATAATTTACTAAAGCTCTTTGCAACCTTGCCCCATATCCCTTGTAAAAAGGAAACCCGGCTCCGGTAACTTTGTTGCCTAACTCAAAATCTATTAGGTCATACTCTTTTATAAGCTCCCAATGTGGTTTGTGACCAGCGGGAAGGTGGGGAAGACCACCTACTTCCTTAATGGTTAAGTTGTCACTTTCCTTAACTCCCTCTGGAACACTTTTATGAGGAATATTGGGAATTTGGTAAAGTAGTTCCCGTAGCTGGCTACTTAGCTCATTGAAGATTTCCTGAAGCTCCTTTCCCTTGGTTTTCAGAAGGCCTGTCTGCCGTTTTACTTCCTCCGCCTCTTCTCTCTTACCAGTTTGCATCAATTGGCCAATTTGTTTTGATATCCGATTGGACTCGGCAAGGATCTGATCCAATTCACCTTGAGCCTTCTTTCGTTTTCGATCCAAATCCAAAACGCCATCTATCTGCTTTTCAGGGTCTGGAAAATTCCTCTTTTTTAGACCGGCAATGGCCTCTTCTTTGTGCTCCTTTATGTAAGCTGTCTGTAACATTTTATATGGATCAAGCGAAAGTAGGCAAAGTAAATCAATTATGATAAATTCAGAAAAGAAGCTGTAGAATATCAGCTCTGAAAAGCCGTGAAATTTAATTTCAATTACTTGATAATATGGTCTCTTTAGTATAATATTGCAATGTCTTTTTGAAAGCACCCCAAGAGCGTCCAGCTTTTAGGTTCATTTCTTGCTTCAAGTCTTTACAGAGTTATACTAAATCAAAATATTACCTCTTTTTCTTATTTAACACCGCTTAAAATAGCACCCCTATCCCATTATGTACAATATTGATGAATTGAACGTGCGACTGCTTTCAGAATTGAAAGATATCGCCGAAGAGCTAGGAGTTAAAAACTATAAAAAACTTGCTAAAAAGGATCTGATCTACAAAATCTTGGATCAACAGGCGATCACACCTGAAGGTGACCTCCCCGAGAAAAAGGCTCCGGCCAATGGTAAAGAAACACCTACCAAACCAGCCTCTGGACGCGTCAAACGTGAAAATGTACTGGAAAAGGCCTCAGATGACGATCAAAGTTCGAGCGAACTCCTGGAATCGTTCGATATAGAGCTAAATCAACCTGCTAGTGTTCCAACGGATGAACCAGAAAAGCCCAAGCATACTAATAAGCCGGCTATGGATAGGGGGAAAGGGAAAGAGAAAAGGGAAAAAGATAGAAAAGAGCGAGATGGAAGAGAGCGAGATGGAAGAGAGCGAGATGGAAGAGATAAGGATAAGCGACAAGAAAAAACTCCGCGATATAATGCTCGGGTAAAAGACTTTGATGGGATGATCACCAATGAAGGTGTTTTGGAGATCATGCAAGATGGCTATGGTTTCTTGAGATCTTCTGACTACAACTACCTTTCAAGCCCTGATGATATCTATGTTTCTCCATCACAGATCAAACTTTTTGGCTTAAAGACCGGAGATACCGTGAAAGGGCAAATTCGGCCTCCTAAAGAAGGGGAAAAGTATTTCGCCTTGTTAAGAGTTGAAACAGTTAATGGAAAGACAACTGACGATATTAGGGATCGGGTTCCGTTCGAATATTTAAC
>JBPCUG010000351.1:0-2537 GCA_051011275.1 Cyclobacteriaceae bacterium
CGCATACACTTGATGAAGAATATCAAAAGGTACTATTAGTAGGTGATATTAAACAATCGATCTACCGATGGCGGGGCGGAGATAAAAATTTGCTACTACATAAAGTGCAGGACGACCTAAGCCTTTACAAAGCAAAATGGAAAGAGGAAGGTCTAAATGATAATTGGCGTAGCCTTAAGAATGTGGTTGGTTTTAACAACATGTTTTTCCAGGCTGCAATAAAAGTATTGCAGTTGACTAAAGAATTACCGCCTGGTCAACCAACTTTAGAACAGGTCTACAGGGAAGTAGTCCAAAACGCCAAAGGCGGGGAGGGTGGATTTGTTGAAGTGCAATTCTTTGAGGGGGGTGAAGCTGAGGAGACTTATTGGGAGGCTCAGGCCCTAGAACGCACCAGATCAATTATTCATAACTCCCTGGAGAATGGAGCAAAGTACCAAGACATACTAATCCTGGTGGAGAAAAATGAGCATGCAAACCAGATCTCATCTCAACTAACAACTTTAAATATTCCGGTTATTTCCGATCAGGCGTTGAAGCTCAGCCAACATCCGGTGGTTCGGTTTTTGATTTCGTTGCTTTATACAATCCAGGATCCAGCAGATGACTTAGCTAAAGCAGAGACATTCTATCTGTACAAAATAATTAAAGAGCAGCCGGTTGATGACTACCACCAATTGTTCTACCGCCCATGGTTAAGCAATCAGGGGTGGGAGAATAAGTTGCAGTCAGCTAAAGGCTTAAGTTCTTTGATTGGAAAGCCGCTATACGAGTTGGTGGAAGAGATTGTCATTTTATTCAATCTTCCGGGATCATCCTTTTTACAGCGATTCCAGGATCTGTGCCTCGACCAAGCAACCAAAGGGGTATATCAAGTCGGTACATTTCTTGAGTGGTATGAGCTGAAGAAGGAGACACTGACATTGATCTCTCCTTCTAATCACGACGCGGTCACAGTTATGACTGTGCATAAAGCAAAGGGACTAGAGGCTCCAATAGTAATTGTGCCATTTGCTGCTTTTGCTTTTAGGCCAAAAGGGATTTTCTGGACCAATAAGCTAGAAGGTTCATCCTATAGCCAATTTAAATTACTACCGCTCCAGTTTAATAGTAATCTTTTGCAATCTCACTTCAAGAACTCTTACCAACAGGAGCTACTAGAAGAGCTAGTGGAGAGATTGAATGTTGCCTATGTGGCTTTTACTCGGGCAAAAGAGCAACTTTATATTCTGGCTCCTAGATCTAAGAAAACCGTTCCTGAGAATGACATAAAGGATCTAGGTCAACTCCTCTGGATTGTCTTAGATCAAAACAATCAAGGTCATGCTGAGCTGCGCCAAATAGAACAGGGGATATATAGATGGGGTAACTTACAACCCTTAAAGGCAAGAGAAAAAGCCGACAAGCAAAATGCGAAGTCCTATGTTCCTCGCGGCTCAAATGCTTATCAAAGCAACATATCAATAAGATCAGAGGCAGGAAGGTTTTTTTTACTTTTTGACAATGAAAAGGCTGCTAAGATAAAAGATGGCATCAAGTTGCACGCGGTCCTTGAAAGGCTTGGCAACCTTAATCAACTTCAGCTTGTACTAACGGATTTAGTCAATCAAGGGATTATTCAGCCCTTCGAAACAGAACTGCTAGGTCAGGCTATCGAGGGGTTATTCGAAGACCCGCTCTTTGCTAGCTGGTTTAAATCTGATTGGGAGACTTATACCGAGCGAGAGATCTTGAGCGAAGGAAGCGTATATAAACCCGATAGAGTGATTGTAAAAGGTACGGAGGCCGTGGTCATAGATTATAAACGCGAACAACATCAGATTAAATACGAACAACAAGTAACAAATTACGCTCGAGTATTAAACGAAATAGGCTATTCGACGGTAAAGAAGTATCTGGTCTATGTTCAGGATTTTTCAATAGTTGAGGTGTCATAGTGCAAAGTTTTTTAGCTCATATCGTTTCTATAATTGACAAGGACCAGCTTCCCCTATTAAAAGACTATTGTTACGTTTTCCCCACTAGGCGGGCCGGCTTATTTTTTCGAAAGTTGTTAATGGAAAAATTTAGTGCCGAAACCTTTTGGAGTCCTAGCATCTTTAGCATCGACGATTTTATAGTTGCCTTATCAGGCCAAGTGGTAACCAATGATATTACCCTGCTTTTTGAGCTTTATAAGATATACCTGAATACCTACTTGCCCGGCCCCGAGGATTACGAAAAAGAAGAACTGCCAACTTTTGATCATTTTTATGCTTGGGGACAAGTACTACTCAAAGATTTCGATGAGGTAGATAGATATTTGATAGATGTGGATCTGCTCTATCGTAACCTGGAGGAGCTAGGAGATATCGAAAGCGCTTTTGGCCAGAATGAAGAAATGCTTGAAGCTTTGAAGCATTTCAATCAGGTGATGGGGCAAGAGGAGAAAACCAAACTTATGCTCCACTTTTCCAATCAATGGAGGAGGGTGAGTAAGACTTACCACGGTTTCAAAGAACATCTTGTGGCAAACCAATTAGCCTATAGCGGAATGC
>JBPCUG010000352.1:0-16661 GCA_051011275.1 Cyclobacteriaceae bacterium
CACCAATACCAGCCAGGGTACGTAGACAGCATTTTCTACTGGATCCCAGTTCCAATAGCCAACAAAATTAAGGGTTTCATAAGCCCAATAAGCACCCATCAGGATACCCACTCCTAAAACCATGGCAGAAAAAAGCGCCCAGGGTAGGGCCGGCCGGATCCATTCGCGGTATCTTTTGGTCCATAAGCCGGCCAAGCAATAGGCAAAGGGAATAAGTGTGGTGGCAAACCCCATAAATAAGGTAGGGGGGTGGATTACCATCCAGTAGTTCTGGAGCAAAGGATTTAAGCCTAGCCCATCTTTAGGTACGAAATCCGGATTTAGCTGAAAGGTTGCATTGTGGATCTCTAGGTCTCTCAGCAGAATAAATGGCGAACTGCCAATCTTTACATTAAATATCACCACGCCAAGGATCATAGAAACCAGGAAGGCTTGAACCAATAAGAAGATACTCATCACCGGAGCTTGCCAGGTTTTGTTAGTATGGATCAGCACTAGACCAAGCACTACATGCCAAAAAATCCACAGGAGAAAACTACCTTCTTGTCCATCCCAAAAGCAGGAGATCATATAGTGAGTAGGCAGATGTAGATCGGAATGCCGGTAGGCGTAGTGGTATTCGAAGTAGTGGTTTTGGATAATAACAAACAGGCATATAACTACTGTGACTGCTGACAAGGCATGAGCGTAAAAGGCAAACCGTGCATATTGAGCCCAGCTAGCTTTTTGCAATTCTGTGCCTTGGGTAGCTTTGAAAAACGAGAATGCGGCTACCAGTGAGGTAACGAAACTAAAGATCACTGCAAAGTGACCCAGGTTACCTATAGTAGTATGGACCATTGGAGGGAAGTGTTAGTAATTTGTGACGGCTTCATCCGCACTAAAATCAATTTCTTCCTGGTATTTAGAGGGGCATTTCAGTAAGATCTTACTGGCTAAGAATGTATCACCTTTGTAAGAACCAATGACTACTACTTTCTCTGAACGAAGAAAATCTGTGGGCATTGGCTCCGCATAATAAACCTTTTGTTCCCTCAAACTATCATCAACCATAATAAACGAAAAAGACAGCTTATCGGGACTTGGTGCCAAGCCGACAACATCTCCCTGATCATTTTTCTTCAGGGTACCAACCACATGTATCTTTTTAGCATCACCCTCCTCGGCCATGGCATAGGCCCTCTCGAAGGTAACATATGAACTAGCGCTACTAGCTGTGAGCACGATGATGGCTCCTACAGCAACCGCAATTAAGGTTAATGCCAGTAAGTGACTTTTTTTCATGACTTGCCTTCACTTTTATATCGGGGCAGGATACCTCCAGCCGAACTGTAAAAATAACTGATTAATCCTTCAAAGCTTAGCAAAAAACCCCTATTCTTCAAGCTTTTTTTCTAGTCGGGCTACTTTTCGGTCAATCACAACCGTATAAATAAGCAGTCCGCTAAGAATAGCTACTACTACTGCTACCACCACATAAATTTTGCCCTCCTGCCGCATGGTATCGGCCATTTCTACTTTGGTGTTTTCAGCTCCCGGCAAGGTTGGTTCTTGAGCTTGGAGGTTTAGACTTAGAAAGATCAGTAATATGAGAATTAGTTTTTTCATTGTAGGTCAAGTTCTTCTTTTCTATGTTCCACCAGTCGAAGCCGTACCCGCAAGCTAGCCAGCCAGATACCCAGTAAGGTCCAACCAAGAATGGCTGGATAGAATACCATTCGCAGTCTATTATCCAGATCTATATCACCAAAAGTGCTGTTACCTCCACTTCCAGGATGAAGTGACGATCCGGTCATTCTAGGTAAAATATAGAGTAGAGGGATAAGAGCTGCAAAAGCAAATATATTGTAAATAGCACTGATCCTTGCTCGCCGGCCCTGATCATTTAAGGAATTTCGTAAGACCAGATAAGCCAAATATATCAGAAGTGCAATAGCGGTATTGTTCTGCTTGGCATCACCACTCCAGGCAGCGCCCCAGGTGTAGTTTGCCCATATCATGCCGGTTACCAGACCTAAGATTCCAAAAAGGATCCCGGCATTGGCAAACTCCACTGCATAGAAGTCATGTTTCATCTCATTACTCAACAAATACCTAATAGAGTAGATCACTGAGACCAACATTACAGTGATCATGGCAAACCACATGGGTACGTGAAAATGAGTATTGCGAATGCCTTCATTCAGTATATGGAGCCTAGGTACATCAAACAGAAAACCACCAAGTATTGTGTACACCAAAAGGACTACGGTGACAATCTTCCACCAACGCTTTTTTAGAAGTTTTTCCATTAGCTACGCCACAAATAAGGGAATAAAATAAAGGCGACTGAGGCCACTATAGTATTGAGGGCGAGCAAAGTAAGAAGCTCTCTTCCGCTAGCTTCCCAGCCCAGTCCGTCCAATGCATTTTTTGATATGTTGATCACCAACAGTAAGATCGGTATTAATATAGGAAAACTTAAGATCGCCATTAAGGTATGGCTATTATCGGCTTTAGCCGCAATGCCGGAAACCATGGTCAAGGTAATGGATAAACCCAACGATCCCAAGGCAGTGTTTACCAAAAAGAGGCTTAGATCCTGTATCGGATTGCCCATCAACAGGATATAGAATAACAACCCCAACCCGGCCAGGAAAAACATCAGTAAACCATGATATATAATCTTCGATATAATGATAGCTTGTGGGCTAGCGATTTGATAATAGTAAAGCAAGCGACCAACGGGTTCCAAAAGAAAGCTTTTGGCAACAGCGCTCACAGCTGTAAACAGAATGATAATCCAAAACAGTGCATTCCAGGTTGTGGCATTCAGGGCTCCGGTTTTAAGATTGAAGCTCAGGTAACAGATAAAAACCGTTCCGACTAGGTATAAAAGGATACCATTCAATGCATACTTTAGTCTCCATTCGGTGACCATTTCTTTTTTTAGCAGTATAGATATTTCTTTGAGCAACATTGGTTTCAGGATGCACACAAAAGTAACAGGAAATACATTAAATGGTAAGGTGAAATACCGCTATTTAGTTTGATAGACAGCTCGATTCTCCCCCAATTTTCGCAAATACCTGCTTCCTTCCGCAAGGAATAAAACTAGCGAAACTATTAAGAATCCGGACATTCCCCCGACTAGCATACTCCAAATTTTATTTGGTTTGATCGACCGCTTAAATTCGGTAAAGCTTTCAATCACTTGAATATTGTCGATCAATTCCAATTGGGACCGAGTATTCAGTTCGGCTTCGTATAGCTCTATAAGTTCCTTAAAAACATTAGCTGGATCAATAACAGTAATATTTGTTCTGTCGGTTTTGGAAGCCATATTTTGATATAAGGTGCCCTTTAGCTGGTCGAGTTGCTCCACTTCGTTGCGGATGCGTTTTTGAAGGGTTTGTAGGTTTTCTTTTTTAATTTCTACACTCTTCTTCACATAAGGATTGTTTTCAAGATAATTAATAATGCCTTTTTCCAGTTGCGGAAGGATCTCATTTTTGTACAACTGAACCCGTATCTTGACCATTGTGGTCGGATCGACCTCAATTCTTTTAGCGGATGCGACATCCTTGAGTTCAATAGTCTCAAACGATTTTAATTGAAGCGTCTGGCTGGCGTCAAGACCAAGTTTTGCTTCCAATGCAGAATGATTGCCTTCATCTATCAGTTGTTGTAGTGTGGTAATTAGGCTATTCCCTAGGGGGTAGTTGAGTATTCGAGATTCTATGACAAGGTTGCTTTCATGATAGGGTTTTCGCACCTGACTATAAACGAAACCTAGACCCAATCCTACAATTAATGCAAAACCTACGGCCACCTTATTATTACTTAGTACTTCGGAGATCTTTAAAAGCACCAGGCCGAGATCAATTTCATCGGCTGAGCGTGATGGGTCCTTCATAACCTAGGATTTAAAAGTCAATGTAATATTAGGAAAATTAGGCCAACTCCAAAAGTTAAGGATCCTGATCGTATTTTTTGTTGCGTAGACTTCATACGATAGCGGCTTGGCTCGACACTTTATTGGTCTTCGTATTAAGATGATCAATCACTGGGAATGGTGTATTATTGCAAGTAAATTGATTGAGGGAACAGGTTCATACGGATCATAATGGAGCTAGCACACCGAATTTTCGGTAAAAATATAAAGATTGACTTGAATGGCTTGCCTGAAGCCCACTTGCTGCAATCTGAATTAGATTTGTATCCTTCAATTTCAGTGGAAGAAAAGGACCTGGTGATATCACATGTTTCTGAATTTGACCATCAAGCTGTTGAACGTGCAAATCCATCCGCACATCGCTCACTTACAAGTGGGTTTGGCGCCATCATGGGAACTTCTGAGGTTCAGTTCCTTTTTGAGAACGATCTGCTAGACCAAGTCAACTTTAGCTTCGTAAGTCAAAAGGAAAGCAAATTCTTGAAGGCTCTTGAAAAATTAAGAAGTATTCAATACCTAACTGACCGTGAGGCTATCGGGCAGGTTTTTCATGAGTTGATATTGGTTCCTTCAGTATTTTTTGATCCTTCATTGGTCATGGTTCATGCTTCGGGGGTTGTTACCCCAAAGAACGAGACGATTTTATTTGCGGGAACCGGAGGTGTGGGCAAGACTTCACTGGAGTTGGAGTTGTGTATCAATCAAAACTGTCACTTTTTGTCAGATGATATCTGCATTGTAAGTGACAAAGGAAAGGCATATCCTAACCTAGCTTATCCTAAAGTATATGCTTACAATATGAATGGAAATACCTCATTAAAAAAAGCTGTATTCAAGAAACGTAACGCTTTAGATAAGTTACAATGGTATTTGATGAGTAAACGAGGGCTTCATAAAGCCAGACGGCGAATATCGCCAAGAGATTTTTATGGCGAGGTTGTTACAGAAGGCAGTCAACTGGATAAGTATATCGTTTTGAGCCGGGAAAAAGTCAATGATATACAACTGGAAATTCTAGAAGCGAATGTAGCAGCAAAGTTAAATGCGCGCGTGATCCAATCGGAATATGGTGTATTTTTAAATCATATTTATTGGCACCAATATAATTGTTATTTAGCAGGCACAGAGCCATACTGCACGTCGGATAAGATATTTAATAATATGGAACACAGTTTAACACAGGGACTCAACAAGTGTCAAGTTTATAAACTCAAGATACCTGTCGACTTGGACCACACTAAATTCGTCAAACGAGCGGTTAGCATCTTGAGTGAAGAGCTTCAAATATTTTGAAGAATAGATTCCCTTTACTATATAATTTGTTGCTTCACTTCTGATATTTACTTTTTTAACTGAACCTATTGGCTACTCAACTGCAAAAACTAGGTAAGGACGTATTTCTTACTTTTCTCAGGCATCTACTGAGTCTAATATTGGGCTTGGCTATAGCGGTGCTTTTAGCTAGAGTATTAGGAGCTGAAGGTAATGGTATTTACGGGATGGCCCTATTATTGCCTACAATGGCTGCCACCTTTTTAAATTTAGGCTTAGGCCCGTCCAACGTATTTTTCTTAGCGGCAGAGAAAGTTGATATACACATAGTACTAAAGAACACCTTACAATTGTGGGTATTGCTCAGCATTGTCGGAGTAGTCACATCATATTTATTTGTCTATTTTTTTGCCAATACCTACTTCCCAGGTGTTAATGCCAACTTTTTAAAACTATCAATCTGGATATTTCCATTGACCTTGCTCAATACTTTTTTAGTCAGCGTTCTACAAGGTATGCGAGATTTCAAAAAGTTTAACTTGGTAGCATTGATCACACCCTTAGCCAATTTCCTTTTTGCTATTGGTGCGCTGCTTATTTTTAAACTGAATATAGAAGGGGCCATTCTAGCCTACCTATTTGGCCAGTTTACAACCATCTTAGTTTTAGTACGGTATCTACCGGAGATAGGTAAGATCAGGAATATTTTTCGCATTGAAAAGTATGCTAGCGATAGTCTTACCTATGCATTTAAGACTCATCTTAGTAATATGCTAAGTTTCATAAATTACCGGGCTGACCTTTTCCTGATAAACTTTTTTTTAGGTCCATTGTTTACCGGGATCTATTTGGTGGCGGTTCAAATTACGGAGCGGGCGTGGATCTTGTCACAGGTAGTTTCCACCGTTCTTTTACCTTATTTGGCAGACTTGAAAGAAGATGAGGCTTTAAGGCTAAAGCTTACTCCTTTTATGGCAAGGTCAATATTTCTAGTTACCCTGCTTGGTTCGATTTTAATGGGACTATTAGCTCAATGGTTGATTGATGTTCTTTTCGGTGATGAATTTCAAAAGGCCACCCGTGTGTTACTCTGGCTCTTACCTGGTATCTGTTTTGGATCTGTGTCTCGGGTGTATGCCAATGACATCTCTGCAAGGGGTAAGCCTGAACTTAACTTCTATGCGGCTATAGTGGTTGTATTGGTTAATATTGGCCTTAATTTGGCTCTGATACCAAAATTTGGTTTAGTTGGCGGCGCTTGGGCTACCAGTGTCGCTTATCTTTTAAATATGGTTTTAAAAATCGGATTATATATTTGGGTTACTAACTTAGGTTTGAGACAGATCTTGTTACCTAACCAAATTGACCGCCAGATCTATGAGCTGATAAAAAAGAAGATGAGTAATGGCTGACCCTCGGATATTGCTTTTTACCGATCAGTTTCCGTATGGAGAGCACGAGCAATTTTTGGAAACAGAAATAGTAGAATTAGCCAAGTGCAATTCGAGCATCGTTGTGATGCCCTCCAGATTAACTCAACACAGCCGGGTGCTTCCGTATAATGTAGCTTGTGAATTGGATTTGGCGCTTCATTTAAAAGCTAGCTTTCTAAAAAAGCTGCTCTGGCTGGGCAAACACGTATTGCCGATAGCGAAAGCACTGTATTACTATCGCGATTACCTTTTTAGAGGAGATGCAAGTCGTCGTATCCTTCGATTTCTGTACAACTCCAGGCAAACCAGCGTCTGGCTAGAAAAGTATTTCGCATCTATATCAGATCCCACTATCTTTTATACTTATTGGTTTGGCGCCAATGCTTTAGGTCTAGCGGAGTTTGCCAGCAGCAAACAACATTTTAAGGTTGTTGTCCGAGCCCACGGCCATGACCTCTACGAAGATCGCCATCAACCGGCAATGATACCTTTTAGAGAAGAAGCTCTCAAAAAAATAGATAAGGTTTTTTTTGTCTCCAGGCACGGGCTGGATTATCTGAGTAATAAATACCCTTGGGCCGTGTCAAAATATCAGCTGGCTTGTTTAGGTGTTAATGATCCGGGGTTTCTTTGCTCAGTATCTGGAGACAAGGCATGGAGGATTGTATCATGCTCCTCAATTCTTGAGGTCAAACAGCTGGACCTTTTGCTTGACAGTCTTATGCTTTTGGCCAATGAAACCTCATCTAAAAGGATCATTTGGTCTCATATAGGCGAGGGACCTCTAAAAGGCAAATTGGAACGAATAATTCAAAACTCATGTCCACAAAATTTAGAATGCATCTTTTTGGGGCAGCTTACCAATAAGAAGGTACTTCGGTTCTACCGGGAAAATCCGGTTGATATTTTTGCAAATGTAAGCAAATCAGAGGGCGTGCCTGTAAGCATTATGGAGGCCCAGAGTTGTGGCATTCCAGTGTTGGCACCAAAAGTTGGGGGAATTCCGGAGATTGTGAATAATGAGAACGGTGTGCTCCTAAATTCTAACCCCACTAAACAGATTATCAAGGATGCACTATTTAGGACCCTATCGGATGATATTAAGTCGAGGAGGTCCAAAAGTAGGTTAAACTGGGAAAGGAACTACCGGGCCAGGGAAAATTATCGTGCCTTTTATGGGATGTTGACCTCATAATAGTGAGCTTAATGGGTAGTTATTCATTTCCCTTTGAAATATAAGTGTTTGGCATTATACAGAATGAGCAGAAAATCTATTACGCTTTTTACCGGACATTATTGGGGCTCAAAAAGAAAGGCTGGCTTTCACTGGTTGGCATCGGCCTTAGTTGCAATGGGGTACGAGGTGTTATTTTTTACTGCGCCTTTGAGTTATTTACATAAGATAAAGGGTCACTACCAGTTCGAATTATCTGTGGCGAATGAAAAGGGAAAGCTAATCGAAAAAGAACAAAATGTTTATAGCTTTGTGCATTTTACTCTCTGGCATGTGGCCAACCTGCGTTTCAAATTTTTTAATTGGTTATCCAAACCACTTTTCCGCAGCTATCAACAGTTTTCGTTTATTCAAGCTGAGGAATTTATCAAGCATTCCTCAGCTATTATTTTTGAAAGTACTCCTGGCCTATTTCTGTTTGATAAGGTGAAGCGTTTGAATCCAAAGGCAAGATTCATCTATCGGGTGTCTGATGATCTTCGAATGCTGAAGGTCCATCCAGACTTGATTCATTATGAAAAAACGATCCTGAACAGATTCGACCTTGTGAGTGTACCCAGTCAATACATTCATGAAACACTTTTTTCAATTGAAAGAAACGCCAATATTCAACTTCAATACCACGGGATCGATAAGCGCTCCTTTGATCAATGTTATCAAACCCCTTATCCTGCAGGTTCCACTAATTTGGTTTTTATTGGCAATAACTATTTTGATCATACTTTTCTGGAGATTGCTGCAGGTTTGAAGCCTGAATGGACTTTTCACATTATTGGCCCCATAGACAATTTGCCTCTTCGTCAAAATGTAATAGCTCATGGAGAAGTGCCCTTTGACCAATTAATCGCGTACGTAAAGTTTGCTGATATCGGGCTGCACACTTTAAAGTATTTTCCAGGAGCAGAATCTTTTACAGATAGCTTAAAGATCCATCAGTATACTTATTGTAAATTGCCAATCATAGCCCCAGACTTTTTAGGTACACATAGAGATAACATGTACTATTATGAAGCTCGTGACAAAGATTCCATAGGAAGTGCATTAAATCACGCAATCAATTGCCAAGCCAATGAAATAGAAAACCAATTGGTCTCGAGCTGGACAGAGCTGGCCAATGCATTAGTGGTTAAGTTATGAAAGTCGGAACAAAGATTGGATTGGCGGAACCTAGGTTATATTTAATCGGGATGCTCCTCCTGATAATATTGCCTTATTGCTATCCACAGCATCATTTTCTATACCAAAAAGTAGCTAGCTATCCACAGCATTTTCTCGTGTCAGGTGTAGTATTAGTTGCAGTGATGGTGGCCTTAGTAATCACACTTTTTCCTTCCTTTAAACTTAGAATCAGGTACGATTACTTTGCAAAAGAGGTCGTATTGCCAAGACTTTTAGTCCAATTGTCCTGGCTATTTATCTGGGTGGCTATAATTATGAATATCCTTATTGTGGCTCATGGGATTGCGGTGTTTGATGGCAATATACACACCTCAAAGCAATCTTTGGAAGACTTCGGCGGTATTAACATTATTTCTCAGTTTTACATGTTTTTTACACCTATAGTATTGTATGATGGCTTATCCAAAGGCAGTAAACATGTAAAGTATGTAATGTTCTTTTTGGGTGCTATTCTGTTGCTACGGACTGGATTTTTAGCTGAACGTGTAGCCTTCCTGGAGTTCTTAGTTCCAGTGCTTGTCACTTTGGCTTTTGTTAAGAAAATTAAAATTTCCCTAAGCGCGATCATTAGGTATACGGTTTTGTTTTTACTTTTCTTTGTGGCTTTGGAGCTTACCAGGCAATTTTATATACAGTACATAGTTAGGGGTGATCAGGATGTGGATGTGTATTTTGCCTTATCCTGGTCCTTTGAGAGATTCTTTGCTTATTATGCTGATACCCAAAACAAGCTATACTTTTTATTAGAGAATAACCTTGGATTCACACAGGCCAACTACCTTTATTTTGTCGACCGGTTAATGGGTAGGGTAGGCGGGGTCTCGTCCGATACAAATATTGTAGATTTCGGGGTGCATAGCTGGCAGGATTTTACAAACATTGGTGGTTTGTCCGCGCTGTTTCTGGATTTTTCTTATTTTGGAATTGTAGCGTTTGTGGCAATGATAGGCTGCTTCCTCATTTTATGGAAAAAGCTAAAGCAGGGGTCGGCTTTCGCTTTGGCAGTTTATCCACACTTCGTAGTTGGAATATTAGAGCTGCCACGGTATGTGTATTTTTATTTAACCAGATTTGTTTTTGCTTTCATACTGTTTGTTACAGTATACTCATTGATCCTGCTAATACAATCCTATGTAAAGCATTCAAGAGCTAGTTTCTTAGAAACTTAAAAGTAGTATGTTTCCGTCACCACTAAATATCAGGATTGTCTTCTATGAAGCTGGTTGTTAATGCTAGATTTTTGAATCAGAGGATGACTGGGGTTCAAAGGTTCGCATTTGAAATTTGCAAGGTATTGAAGGCGCGATTGGAAAATAGAGTTGAATTTGTGGCTCCTCATTGCGAGATAAATAGGGAAATGGCAGCGGCTTTGGATGTAAAGCGGGTTGGCAGATTAACAGGACAAGGTTGGGAGCAGATTGGGTTAGTTCGGTATCTACATAGTGAGTATGATCATAAACCATTATTGTTAAACTTGGGAAGTACTTCTCCCTATTTCTACAAAAATAAAATTACCACCCTCCATGACATAGCGTATACTGTGAATCCTAAATGGTTCTCCTGGAAATTTACCGCATGGTATAAGTTTTTGATTCCCCGGCTATTGAAAACTAGTAGGAAGGTCATCACAGTAAGCGAATTTTCAAAAGATCAGATTTCAGATTATTATGGAGTCCCTAAGTCAAAGATTGAGGTGGTGTATAACGCTGTTTCTGATGTATTTACCCCAAGTCAGTCTACTTATGTTGATCAAGCCCAGCCATATTTCCTCACGGTCTGTTCTCTAAGCCCTAGAAAAAACCTTAAGAGAACTCTTGAGGCATTTGAGTTGGTTAGGACTACCCGACCGGAAGTGAAGTTGATAGTTGTGGGTGACCAGCGCCTCAAACCCTTTGCAAAATATGACTTAACTGAACTGCTTCAAGCACCAAACGTGGTGGTTAAGGGCTACGTATCTGATCAGGAGATGGTTAATTTGTACGGTAAGGCTTCCGGGTTTATTTTCACTTCATTGTACGAAGGTTTTGGCATCCCCCCTTTAGAAGCTGCGGCTATGGGATGCCCTTGTGTAGCATCAAATGTTACTGCCATGCCGGAGGTATTGGGTGATAGTGTTTGCTATTGTGATCCTACTAGTGTGGAAGATATAGCCTTAGCCATGCAGAAGTTGCTAGAAGATCCGAAATATCGGAGAGACCTTATCGATCGTGGCTATCAAAATTTGAAAAGATTCGATTGGGAACAATCAGCGACTAAAATCTGCTTGATGGTAGATGGACTAAGTGCTAGGCAATAGCTCTTTGCCTGAATCTACGATACAATGGTCCCGGTCTGAATTTTGTTTTTTTTAATTATATTTTCAGGTCTTTTAAGTTTATTTGAGTCATCTTTATCACATTGAACCCTTTCAGTTACGAAGCTTGCGGTAGTTTATGAATTGTTCCCTTTACCGTAATTAACGAAGGTTACTTCACTGATTAAAACTGCGGTATCTTGCTAAGCCAACCAAACTATCATAAGATTCATCTCGCTCTCTTATCACTGTACGCTTTCGCTTTACCATTCCCAAAGTCAAACACCATTGGGATTATACTGCTCAGCTTAAATTTTTTATTGGGAGGTAATTACAAAGCAAAACTGGTTCGGTTAAGGTCGTCACAATATTTTAAGATATGTGTGTTCATGGTGGTTCTGTACCTGGTGGGGTTGCTGTATACCACGAACTTCGAAAGGGGTTTAACCAATCTTGAAGATCGAATAACAATGCTTCTATTGCCGTTGGTAATACTATCATCTCCGATACTAGATCGGAAAACACTGGATCAGGTTCTTAAGATGTTTGTACTAGGTTGTACAGCAGCGGTTTTAATTTTCTATGCTGTTGGTTTTCCGGAGATTTACCATAAGTTTGGCGAGCTATTTCCGCAGGACCTAGCTTTCTCTCCCCACCGTGACTTCTTAGTAAATACGCTTAAGATACACCCCACATTCATGTCCCTTTATTTGGCCTATGGATTTTTTATTGTATTCTATTTTTTATTACGCAAGGTTACTTGGCGGCGCACTATAATTGGCTCTGTTTTTCTTTTTCTTTTCGCTTTCGCCATTAATTTATTTGCTTCTCGATTAGTAATTATTGCCTCTTGTTTGGTGCTCGCAGTTTGGATTGTAAGCTTATTTAGTAGCATTTACTATAAGGTAGGGGTGGTTGCAGGTTTGGCTGTTCTTGCTCTGATTTTAACTCAATGGTTTCCTCAGACGATTGACCGCTTTAGGGAAATCCAAAATACTAAATGGGAGTCACCGAAAGAAGATAATCTCAATTCCATAAATATGCGATTGGCCCACTGGGAATGCAGCCTAAAGGCAATAAGAAAAAACTGGATCCTTGGTGTAGGAAGCGGGGATGGGCAGGATCATATTAATCGTTGCTATCAAGAGAGAGATTTAGCCCCAATATTGCATCAACGTGATTTTAATGCTCACAATCAATATCTGGAAACATGGTTGGCTGTGGGCCTTCCAGGACTTATTGCTATGCTTTGGCTTTTTGGCTATTTGGTAGGGAAAGCTCAACAACATAGGTTTGTGCTGTTAGCGGTTTTTGTCACTTTGAGTGGTTTACTTTGTTTAACTGACTCCATATTTGAAAGGCAGAAAGGAGTGGCTTTCTTCTTCTTTTTCAGTTCAATTCTAGTAAGTTATTTGGTAAAAGATAAAGCCTCATCGGAGCAAACTCCCAAGAAATTACCAGAGAGCGATTATTTAATTTAGCCCATTCATTAATAACTTAGTGCCAATGAAAATCGCTCATGTAGTGGAGTCTTTCGGGGCTGGTACAGCCAAGTTCATCGAATCTCTGGTAAACGGCCTAGATGATCATCAGCACTTTATTATTTACGGACCAAGAAGTCCGAATCTTCAAAATTTAATTGGGCGATTTCCACCAGGAGTGGATTTTATCAGTTGGCCCTCGGTACAAAGAGCACCATCGATTTTGCAAGATTCGAAAGCATTGTATCAGCTATTGCGACTTCTTAAGAAAGGGGAGTATGATATTGTTCATCTTCACTCTTCAAAAGCTGGATTTTTAGGGAGGGTGGCTGCGTTTTTAATAGGTAAAAAAGAGACAATCTTTACACCAAACGGGGCGTCTTTTGTTCGAAAAGATATCAGTTGGCTCAAAAAGGTTTTCTTTATAAGCTTGGAAAAATTAGCGGCAAGCTTAAGCGGAAAGGTAATTTGTTGTTCGGAATCCGAGTGCGAAGGGTTCAATAAGTATGGTATCAAAGCAGATTACATTAATAATGGTGTAGAAATAAGTAACTCCAAACATACCTATGATTATTCCAGCGATTTGATCGTTGTAACCTCTGGCCGGGTCTCCAATCAAAAAAATCCCGCTCAATTCAATGCTATTGCTAAACACTTCATCGAGGACAAAAGCATGAAGTTTGTTTGGGTTGGTGACGGGGAATTGAAGGGATTGCTAGATTCAGAAAACGTTCACCTGACCGGGTGGCTTGAGCCTGATGAGGCCAAAAAAGTGGTTCGCTCTTCGCACATTTATATTTCCACCGCATTATGGGAAGGGTTGCCTTTTGCTGTGCTAGAAGCAATGAATGGTGGCATGCCTTTAATCTTAAACAATTGTGTCGGGAATATCGATTTAGTTTCAGAAGGTAAGAATGGTTTTTTATTCAATTCAAGTGAGCAGGCAGTGTCCTATTTGAGCCAATTCAGGCAGAATCCAGATAACATGCGTAAAATGGGAATGAGCTCACAACATATTTGTGCAAACGAATTTAGTGTGGACATTATGTTGCAAAAATATAACCGAAGTTATATTCAATTAGCAAATACCTAATTTTTTTTACTCAATGGTTCCAACCTTTCCCCCCCTTTAAGTGTCTTTCTAAAGATTATTCAATTGTTATCAAAATGTTAGGTTTGGTCACAACATTAGTTTGGTTACAACGTTGATTATCATAGTGTTCTACAGGGATTTCTCGACTATTTACCTGACTACTTACAATCTAGCTATTTGCAGTGCCTAGGTGCTGTTTTTTGGGAACAACATTTGTTGATTTTTTAAACGCTAAACTTTATCCGCTTTGACGACCAGATATTCAAAATATATCAGGCCAATACAGGAAATTGTAGTATACCTTATTCTCAATTTCTCGTTTTTAATGGCCTACTATCTAAAATTCGGAGACATTGAGGGGGTGTTTAGTCGGCCTCATTATCTCAACCTATACATTTTTTTCAACGTCTCCTGGTACGGTTTGACGTTGATGTTTCGACCCTTTGACATTTCTCGTGTTTCGGGTAGGGCCAAGCCGATGGCCAAGCTAACCTCGGTCATCTTGCTCCATTTGTTATTAGTTACAGCTTTTATCGTCGCATTCAAGGTGTACCTTTATTCAAGAGAGCAAATTTTTACTACCTACTTTTTTTTATTGGTGCTAGCCTTAATCTGGGAGGGGACATTCATTACCTTCTTAAGGAACTACCGGCAAAGAGGATTTAATACGCGCAGTGTGGTGGTATATGGGTTCGGAAAACTATCGAAGGAGCTTGCCCATTTTTTAGACAATCATCCGGAGTTGGGTTACAAGCTAAAGGGTTTTTTTGATCATAGCTCTAAGGATCAAAAGATAACGGGGAATTTTCAGGATCTGGAGAAATTCAGCCTGGAAAACGATATCGCTGAAATTTATTGCTGTCTGCCTTACGTTGACTACGACCAAGTCCAACAGTTAATTGCTTTTGGTGAAAGAAACTTGATCAAGGTTAAAGTGATCTCTGATTTTCGAGGTTTCTCCAATAAGGGTCTTGAGCTTGAACGATATGATCATATTCCGGTTCTTAACGTAACGCCTTCTCCCCTGGAAGATCTTCAAGTAAAGGTATTTAAGCGAACTTTTGACTTGCTATTCTCGGTGAGCTTTATAATTCTTGCCTCACCAATTTACGCAGTAGTAGCAATTCTTACCTGGCTTACTTCTCCAGGCCCGATCTTATACAAGCAAGAGCGCATTGGACAATTGGGGAAACCATTTGTGATCTACAAGTTCAGAAGCATGTGTGTCAATTCAGAGGAGCAGGGCCCGTGTTTGTCTTCCAAGAGAGACCATAGAGTAACGAAATGGGGTAAATTTATTCGCAGGACCAGGTTAGATGAGCTTCCGCAATTCTTTAATGTGGTAAAGGGTGAAATGTCGGTGGTAGGCCCGAGGCCTGAGCGTAAATATTTTATTGATCAGATAGTTGAGCGGGTGCCTTATTACAATAGGATACATATGGTAAAGCCTGGGATCACCTCTCTGGGTCAAGTTAAGTTTGGATATGCTGAAAATGTGCCGGAAATGATTCAGCGATTGAGGTATGATATTTTCTACTTAAAAAACTTCTCCTTCGCCTTCGATTTAAAGATGATTATGCTTACTGCATTGATCGTGATACAAGGGAAAGGGAAGTAAGTGGCCTTAGAAACCCAAGCAGAGAAAAGAGCTGTTTAAAAGAGATTCCTTATTATAGGTGAAAGGATCAGGCCCTGTTCCTTGAAATACCTTACCTCCGGCTCCTTCTACCACAGCTTGCCCCGCCGCGGTATCCCACTCCATAGTGGGGCCATGACGATAGTATATGTCCGCTTTGCCCTCGGCTACCATACAAAATTTAAGCGAGCTGCCAACTGAGATGCTCTCGTTGGCCCCGTAATGAGATAGTACCTCTTCTTCCTCAGGGGCAGCATGGGACTTGCTACGTACTGCAATCCTGTCGTTTTGTTTATTATTGACCTTCAACGGCACTGACGGTTCATCCCCGTTTTGCTTAAATGCCCCTTTGCCGGGAAGCGTATAATAAGTGACCTCTGTTACTGGCACATGAACCACCCCAAATACAGGACGACCCTCATCGATCAATGCGATATTAACTGTGAATTGCCCATTCCTTTTGATGAATTCTTTAGTACCATCCAGTGGGTCGATTAACCAAAAAGTAGTGTAGTCCTTACGTTGTTCAAACGGTACTTCAATACCCTCTTCTGAAATAATTGGGATGGGATAATTTAAATTTTCCAGATTGGTTACAATTACTTGGTGAGAGGCTTTGTCACCCAATGTCAAGGGAGATTGGTCACTCTTGAAGTCAACTACTTGACTGAAGTCAGCATGATTATATATCTCTAAGATAGCTTTTCCAGCAGCTCTGGCAATTGAAAGTATTTGATCAAAGTCAATTTGAGGGTATGTCTTCATATTGTATAAATAAAGTGCTAATCTATATGAAAAAATTAAAAGCTTAAACTTTAATTTGAAAAATACTATTTTTGGCAAGAGCTAATAACAAGGGCTAATAAAATGTGGACATAAACCACATTCGCACAAAATTTAATCATGCTGGAAAAAGTAAAACTTCTAGAGGAAGAGATCAGCACATACCAGGCTGCAGATAGTGGGCAGTTGGAGCAGTTCAGACTTAAGTTTATCAGTCGAAAAGGGGTAATAACCGATTTGTTCAGCGAGCTTAAAAATGTGCCTCCAGACCAGCGAAAGGAAATGGGGCAGGTGCTAAACGCGCTAAAGAATGCGGCTCAATC
>JBPCUG010000353.1:0-3392 GCA_051011275.1 Cyclobacteriaceae bacterium
GGTCTCTTCTGTATTTGATATAGGAGTTCGCGATGGGAACAAGAGAAAACTGACTCTGACCGGAGGAATATCTCCCATAACTGGGCGCGTAACCGTAGAAGGTCCAATTAAAAAAGACACCAGCTCCTTTTTAATCGGGATCAGGTCCACCTATTCCGATTACATTTTAAGGTTGCTGGATGATCCTGTATTTAGGAATAGCACAGCTTCATTTTCTGATGTAGTTGGCAAAGTCACACATCAAGCCGATCCCAAAAATACATTTTCAGCTTCGTTTTATCATAGTAGGGATAAATTTCGGCTGAACTCGGATACCTTATATAGATACTTTAACACCGGCGCTAGCCTCCAATGGCGTCACTCTTTTAATAATGAGTTCTTTGGACATTTTTCATCTTCCTTCACCCAGTATAATTACAAGATAAAAAGTGATCAGAATCCGGAGCTTGCTTTCGATCTGGACTATCAGATTAATCAGGGAAGCTTAAATGCGGACTTTGACCTATTTCTCAACTCTTATCACAGTTTGAAATTTGGAACTTCGGTAACCGCGTATCAATTGGAGCCGGGAACGATAGCCCCTGGAAACAACTCCAATATTAAGGCAGTGAATATTGAACAAGAGAGAGGATTAGAGGGGGCTTTGTATGTCGGTTACGAATTCACAGTTTCATCAAAGTTCACTGTATATGGAGGTCTTAGACTTTCAGGATTTGGACGATTTGGCCCTCAAGAAGTATATGCTTATGATCCTGCTTTTAGTAAAGAGATCACATCCATTACCGATACGGTAAATTATGAAGGCGGAGATTTAATAAAGGCTTATGGTGGATTGGAGTATAGGTTTTCGCTGCGGTATCTACTTAGCCCAAACCTTTCGTTGAAATTCAGTGTCGATAATACCAGACAGAATATTCATTTGCTGACAAATACTACCTCAATAGCTCCTACCGATGTTTGGAGATTGAGCAACCAGCATATCAAACCACAAATTGGGCTTCAATTTGCGGCAGGTATCTATCGTACTTTCTATGAAAACGGGCTGGAGATTTCCGTTGAAGGGTATTACAAAAATATTGATAACCTACTGGAGTATAAAAGTGGAGCGGACTTAATAGTGAATGAAGTGTTGGAAACTGATATCATTAACGCGAAGGGAAGATCTTACGGGGTGGAGTTATTGATACGGAAAAAATCAGGGAAGTTTACCGGTTGGATGGCCTATACCTATTCAAGAAGTGAAGTCCTGGCGGCCAGCAGATTCCCCGAAGAGCAGGTGAATTCCGGAGAATACTTTCCCTCCAACTTCGATCAACCTCACAATGTATCGCTGATATCTAACTACAAAGCCAACCGAAGGATCAATTTTTCATTGAATGCCACCTACCACACTGGCAGACCCACCACTCTGCCCTTTGCCCAATACGAATTGAATGGCAATGTAATTCCTTTTTTTACCGAACGTAACCAATTTAGGATCCCTTATTACTTAAGGTTTGACCTGGCACTAAATCTGGAAGGAAACCACCGAGTGGACAAGTTGGCTCATGGATCCTGGTCACTATCAGTCTACAACCTTTTGGGAAGAAATAATGCTTTTTCAGTCTTTTCGGAGGGCGGTTCTGGAGGAGTTAAGGTCTATCAGCTATCCATTTTCAGCCAGCCGATACCTACTATCAGCTATAGGTTTAAGTTCTAATGGGATCACGCAAACAATTCATTATATGTCTAGGCTGGTGCTTATTGTGGTACGGCTGTCGTGAACCCTTTGAAGTAGATGTTCCCTCTGGTAGTAGTTTGTTGGTAGTAAGTGGAATGATCACCGATCAGCCGGGACCTTATATCATCAAACTTTCCAAAAGCAATAAGTTGAGAAGCTTTGAATTTCCGGCAGAATCAGGAGCAGTGGTTACGTTAGAAAGCCAATCGGGAGCGTCTGAAATGCTTGCCGAGGAGGAGGACGGGTTTTACCTAAGCTCAGTAGATGGTATTCAGGGCCAGGTGGGAGAACAGTACCGACTAATCATTCAAACTAAAGATGAGAAGACCTATGAATCCGATTGGAAGTTACTAAAAGAAAGCCCTCCCATTGACAGTGTCTATTTTGAGTATAAAGAACAAGAGAGCGAAAATGACCTCTTACAAGGACTTCAAACATTTATTGACACACATGATCCTAACAACAGTACCGAATATTACCGATATGAGTGGACGGAAACCTGGGCGTATAATGCGGCTCTGCCAGCGCAATTCACCTATTTGGGAAATGATAATCGAGTTTCTTTTCCGCCAAAGCGACATTGTTGGATCGATGTGCCTTCTACCTCCATATCGGTGACCTCTTCGGTTCGAAATTCCTCAGATATTATCTCTCGTCACCCTATTTTGTTCGTTACTACAGAAACTCCTCGTTTGAGGATTGGGTATAACTTGACTGTCCGCCAGTATGCCCTGGACCAACAGGAGTATCTGTTTTGGAAAGCTTTAAAGGAAACTGTCAATGAATCCGGTACGCTTTTCGATAAACAACCGCAATCAATTACCGGTAACATACATAGTGTCAACGCAAACGATCCGGTGCTAGGATACTTTTCAGCAAGTGGCCTATCGCAGAAAAGATTATTTTTGGAAAGGAAGGACCTTCCTCCCAATACTCCTGTAAATACTACTTTAACGCAGCTATGTTTTGATGGACAATTGTTCATTGAAAAAAGTGCTACTTCCGAATCAGAAATCACTAATGCTTTGGATAGGGGAATGGTTTTTTTTGATTGGGTAGTGACCCCAGGTGCAGGGATAGTAGGATACATTTTTACAACTCCTATTTGTAGCGATTGCACAGTGCAGGGTGGGACTACGGAAAAGCCAGAGTATTGGCCTCAATGAGCTTTGAAAATGGACAAGAAGTCAATGTATAAAGTCATTTGCATATTGATTGGTACCTGCTTGCTGTGTTCGGTTCTTCATGGTCAGGTGGATTCCTTCAATAGGACTTCGCTCAACTCTTTAAATGCATTTGCTCAAGAAAGAGTTTTTGTTCACACAGATAAACCCTACTATTTGACTGGCGAAACCTTATGGTTCAAAGCCTACTGCACGGAATACGGCACAAAAAATTTATCTTCCTTGAGCTCGGTGTTGTACGTTGAATTATTCAACCAGGAAAATCAATCGATGGCTCAGTTAAAAGTCAGTTTAAATTCTGGAACGGCCAGTGGCCAGATCTTTATCAGCTCGTCCTGGTCAACCGGAAGCTATTCTCTGAGAGCTTATACCGCATGGATGAGAAACAGCGATGAGGCAAACTTTTACCATCAGCCCATCCTTCTGGTTAATCCGCTTTCAGTGCTCTCTCCAGGCACGTACACACACGATTCTGTTAAGAGTATACC
>JBPCUG010000354.1:0-3701 GCA_051011275.1 Cyclobacteriaceae bacterium
CGAATGAAGGGAAACGAACAAACCAGTCACATCCCAATTGTCATGCTCACTGCCAGGGCAGACCAGGGAAGCAGAGAGGAGGGGCTGGAGATTGGAGCCGATGCGTATTTAACCAAACCCTTTGGTACCAAGGAATTGTTAGTCAGAGTTAAAAACCTGCTAAGCCAGAGAGAGCTGCTTAGGGATCATTTCAAAAAAGAGGTATTCCTTAAGCCTAAAGACGTGGCGATTACCTCTAAAGAAGAGGAGTTCCTTAACAGCGTAATGGAAAGTATCGATCAGCATTTAGGAGATGAATATTTTAATGTTGATCTGTTGGCGGAGGAGGTTGGATTAAGCAGGCAGCAAATTACCAAGAGACTAAATCTCCTAACTGGTCATACTCCCAATCAATTGATCCAAAAATTTAGGCTGGACCGGGCCAAAGAGCTACTCCAGCATGATGCTGGCCGTATCGCTGAAATTGCATATGAAGTAGGCTTTAGCAGCCCGGCCTATTTCACTAAAGTGTTCAAAGAGAAATTCGGGATGTCACCTCGTGAGTTCAAAAAAGCACATTAGCTGCATTTTTTAAGCGGATTTTGTAACTTTTTGGTTTGAATTTTATAGTTCTGCTACCCCGTCATCACCCAATCCGGGTGTAATGTTTCCGATTCCAGTCTGATCAGCAAGTCAAAATTTAAACTAATTCCCTTTTTCTTGATAGTAACCTTCCGTCAATAGTCGTCAATTTAGATTGTTGAAGGCACCATTTCCAGTTTGGACGACCATTTGGGGAGGCGCTTAAACTACAAACAATCTTACTAAACACCAGCAAAATGAAACTACTAGGACTTTTAATGTTACTTCTTCTCTCAACCACCCTTCATTCCCAAAGCAAAATTTTTCTCGAGAATGGAAGCACTATTCCTTACTCGGAAATAAAGGCTAATGGTAAAAAATCCGATGCCACCATACTATCGAATAACGAAAATATGAGCCTGGCGAAAAAAGATATTTTGAGCTTTACCAATAGCAATGGTGCATTGTACACTTTTCATTTAAAGTCGGGAAGGAAACTCAAAGTCAAAGAGAAGGGCTCGATTGACGAACCCTGCTATAAGGCTAAGATCCATGCCTATAAATATTTTAAATATAAAGGAGCAACAACCAATCCATATGCCGATGCTAGTAGCAAGAAGGATTATGCTTCCTGTTTTGAAGAACAAACCAAAAAATTGCGAACCAGAAGCACTGTAGGTGCGGTTAGCGGCGGTGTTGCTTTTGCTTTGGGTTTGAGCCTTTTTATTTCTTCAGTATCACAGGCAAGTAGCCTATAACTATTTGAGTTATGATAAGTAGAAAGTACAGGGGGTATCCTCAATGCATAATCTCGTTTTGCACCATAGTGATATTGCTCAATTGCATAAATGTCTCAGCTCAGAACAATGAAAGAAAAGGTTTTATCCTGGGTTTTGGAGTAGGTGCTGGCTTGAACTCCTATCAATTTGACTTTGAACTTTCAGGTATCGACTTTATGCGGGAAAGCAAAGTTGCTTTCGTTACGGATTTCAGGATCGGTTACGCGCCGACTGATCAAATTGCCATCTATTGGGTATCTCGAGGCTCATGGTATAACCAGGAGGGAGTGTTTTCGCTTGGTGGAGACAAAGTATTTGTAATCAATGGAATGGCTGGATTGGGAGGTTCATACTATTTGGAGCCTGAGGCTCCTTGTTTTTTTGTTAATGCCGCTGTAGGGTATGCTAATTGGTTTACTCCTTTTGAGGACAACCCGGAAAATAATTTAGGTTTTGGAGTTGGACTTGGGGGTGGATACGAATTTTCCAAACATTGGAGTGCGGAGTTGAACCTAACAGGTGGAAAACCCTCAGGCGATGATGGGTTTTCGGTTAACACCTGGGCAGCGAGATTGACTATTAACTATTTGATGTATTGAAAATATGCTTTTATTCACCTCAACCTGCATCAACTATGAGAAGAAACTAACAGTCATATTCATGACCGGTGCACTCATCGGGACTAGTCACAAGAATAGCTATGAATCAACAAATCTGTAGTGCCCATTTTTTATTGATGCTATTAACCTTGGCAACCCTTGGTTGTGGAGAAAATGGAATGAATTGCGAGGTCATAGCAAATGCAAGTTCTCCTAACTTTTTAAAGGTGGTGAATCAATCAAGTTCAAAGATCTCGGTTGAGTTCGGGACGCTTCCATTCGGAGCTACCATGCAGGTGAATGCTTGCGAATTGACAGGTTTGCCCACTGGATCGCATTATGTTGAAATAAGTAAATGTGAAGGACAAGCTCCCAACTGCAACAATGTGGGAAACTTAGTACGGGAGGATTTTACTCTGGCAGAAGGAGATACACATACTATTACTGTTACCGACAGTTTCTTTTAAAAACGCTTAGAATATTTCTTCAAGTTCTCAAACACCAAATAAAATGAAAAGGCAATTACTAATAATCATTTCCATGTTGGTCTTCACCATGAGCACATGCTTTGGTCAAGGTTTAGAACCCCCGGCCGACGGGAAAGCCGTGGTATACATCGTGAGACCTAAAAAGCTTGGTGGATTCATTAATTTCAGATTTTTCCACAATGATAAATGTATTGGAAAATTTAATGCTGTTAAATACATGCGTTATGAATGTGATCCGGGCGAGCACCTATTTTGGGCGCAAAGCGAGAATCGAGATTTTCTTACGGCAGAGTTAGAAGCAGGAAAGATCTATTTGGTTGAAGCGATGCCAATGATGGGTGGTATTAAAGCAGGTGTGAAATTGGCACCTGTGGATTTGAGTAATCCACCGAAAGAAAAGCTGCTGGAGCAAATAGATAAACTAATTCGTAAAAAGGCACCTGAAACCTTCTCGGAAGAAGAGCTAAATGAAATCAACGATAATTTGAAAACCTACATTCAAGACAGTTTGGATAGGTACGACAAATCAAAAGACAAAAAGGGTAAATATAGTCACCTTGCACCACATATGGTCTACAGCAGGTAGTTCAGGTTTCTCTTAATAAACGACCCATATAGCTACTTTGGTGTCCAAAAAACTATTATGAAAACGATCGTAAAATTAATTTGCCTACTTGCTATATTCTCGTGCTCGGAAGAAGATCCCGGCCCGATGCAGATGGGCTCCGATGCCTCCTTGATAGGAAGCTGGTTGTTTGGTACCGCGGGAGCACAGGAAAGCAGTGTGCTGACATTTGTTGACGCTACCAATTATATGATAGTGGATGATGGTATTGCCGATGACGGAGGCCAACCGGGCATTGAAAAAGGGACTTACAGTTTTGATGCAAACTCCGGCGAGCTCACCGTTAATGCAACTACTGATACGAATGGCGATTGGGGGCTATCAGATGACGGCCAGACTTTTCCAATTACGGTCAATATCTCAGGGAGTACAATGAATTTTACCAATGATGGAGATGCGGGTCAGCTTTCAAAGATAGATCTTTCCCAAAGCAGTTCCTTGATTGGAAGCTGGTTACTACAGGATTCCGATCAGTTTACTGTGGTTACTTTCATTGACGCAACCAATTTTATGCTTGGCACGGCTGCTGATGGAGGGTCGGGTTTGGAAAGAGGCACCTATAGCTTGGATGCCGGATCTGGGGCATTTGCTGCTGCTGTAGTTACAGATACAAATGGTGATCTTGGTCTGAATCCTGATAGTAATAGTG
>JBPCUG010000355.1:0-2714 GCA_051011275.1 Cyclobacteriaceae bacterium
CGTGCCCCGGTACCTGTCGACAAGCTCAAAGGCTGGAGAAGTTTTCTTGGTATGTATGCCGGCGAGCATACTGCAGGAACAGAATTTGTTATTGGACCGTTATTTGTTGCCCATGGAGTGACAGCTCAAGCCTTGATTATTGGCTTGTTGGTTGGGAACGCCCTAGCGGTGCTAAGTTGGGCTTTTTTATGTGCTCCAATAGCAGTTAGGAAAAGGATCACCTTATATTATCAGTTAGAAAAGATTTGTGGTAAGCATTTGGCAGTTGCCTATAATCTGGTCAACGCAATTATGTTTTGCTTTTTGGCTGGGGCGATGATCGCCGTCTCTGCTACTGCAGTCGGTATGCCTTTCGATCTGGCTATGCCGGCACTTAGTGATGTCTATCCCAGTAGTATCGGCTGGGTATTGACTGTCGCAATTGTGGGAGTGATCACAACCCTTGTTGCTATGTTTGGCTATAACCAGGTTTCTCGTTTTGCCAATGTAGCAGCTCCTTGGATGATACTAGTCTTTCTTGCTGCTGCAATAGCCGTGCTACCTGATTTAGGAGTCCATTCTCCCTCTGATTTTTGGGAAGTTGCAAAAAGCAAAATGTGGACTGGAACACCTTTGGAAGGAAGAAGCAAATTTACAGTTTGGCATGTGATGTTTTTTGCCTGGTTTTGCAATATGGCCATGCACATTGGTATGTCTGACTTATCTATTTTGAGGTATGCTAAAAAGTGGCAATATGGATTTGCTTCGGCCGGAGGTATGTATGTGGGGCACTTTCTAGCCTGGATCGCTTCAGGTATTTTGTATTCCCTATTTCTGTTGGAGTCTAATAACAGTTTAGAATTTGCACCCGGACCGGTAGCTTACCGAGCCGCTGGTATCGCAGGAGCCGCCTGCGTGGTAATTGCCGGCTGGACCACCGCTAATCCTACCATCTATAGAGCCGGGCTAGCCATTCAATCTATTATGCCTAAAACAAAGACCTGGGTCATTACTTCCATGGTGGGAGGCATTACTACTCTTGCTGCTTGCTTTCCCGGACTGGTAATGCAGTTATTGGACTTTGTCGCATTGTATGGACTGCTATTGATGCCTATGGGTACAATAATTTTCTTGGATGTACAAGTATTTCCTAAAATAGGATTGCTTTCGGATTTTGCGCAACAGCAAGGGATCCATTTCAACAAAGCAGCGGCGGTAACCTGGATATTAACCTTGGCTCTATGTTTGGCCTTGTATAAATGGGCAGGAATAGAAGTATTTTTCCTTGGGTTACCTGGCTGGTTTGTGGCTTCAATAATTTATATTGTAGGAAGTAAAATATTACAACGGAACCTTGTTCCTCAAGATCAATCGAAGGCAGCAATATGAAATTTATTTTGAAGCTTATTTCCTTTGTTGGCCTCGCCTTGACCATTGTTCCATCGGCATTGGTTTTACTAGGGAGTCTTGAACTGGAAGGTAGCAAAAATTTAATGTTGATTGGCACATTGTGCTGGTTTTTAAGTGCTCCATTTTGGTTGGGCGCGAAACCTTCAAAGAAAAACGCAATACCATGAAAAAACGTTTAACGAAAATCGTTTTCCTGATCAGACCTCTTTCCTTCCTGATAGCGGGAATTATGACAGGCACCACACTTGAAGCACAAGTTGGTGTTGGCACCTCCGCTCCCGATGGGGCTCAGGTGCTCTTTGATGGTAGCTCTGAAATGCTGCAGGAAAAATGGACTTATTGGGAGGGCCCGAGATTGACTGCTACCCCACCCATCAAATGGGCTATTGAAAAAGATCCAGCAGATTTCGGGACAATTATGAACAGTAATGACCCTGCAGCCGCAGGAGGCAAATATGGTGCCGCAGATATTGTTACCAAGCAAAAGTTCCGGGACTTCCGGCTGCATGTTGAGTTTTTAGTTGCCAATGAAGCTGGTAACAGCGGCGTGTACCTTCAAAATCGTTATGAGATCCAAGTATTGGATGGAGACTCTACCACCCATGGCATGGGTGCAATAACCAATGAAGCTCCTTCACCTTATCATGCTTATAACGGTGTGGGAAAATGGAATGCCTACGATGTGGTCTTTAGGGCGGCTCGTTTTGAAGATGGTAAGCGCACTGAGAAGGCAATCGTAACGCTCTATTTTAATGGCAAGAAAGCGCATACCAATCAGCATATTAATCAAGTTTGGGGTGGACCTAATTCCGGGATTGATGGTGGGAATGACAAAGGCAAGGGTATCACAGATACACCAGGCGGACTAAAACTACAAGCTGAAGGGCACAATGTGCTTTACCGGAATATTTGGATTGAGGAGTTGGATCTAATTGAAGCTGACACTGACTTTTAACTTTTAATATGACCAAGAAATACTCACCAATCTTAAAATCACTTGTAGCAGTGATTATCACTGCACTACTTGCCTGTCAACCGATGGATATGAAAACCTATACTGTAAAAAAGACCACCGCACCTGTGAGATTAACAGGACAAGGCACTGATCCAGCCTGGAATAATGCCGAGGTACTAACTGATTTCACCTACCCTTGGCGAGATGAAGTCGCTCCTTCAACTACTTTTAAGGGCCTATGGGATGACACCTATTTTTATTTTCTGTACCGAGCTGTGGATCCTGATATCGTAACCAAGGAACGGGGTCTGGGAGAACGAGATGCAGTAGACTCTGACCGGGTAGAAATATTTTTCAAAGCTGATGATGA
>JBPCUG010000356.1:0-2724 GCA_051011275.1 Cyclobacteriaceae bacterium
AAAATACCTCAGCGATCTTGTCTGGGTCAAAATGAGAGCCTTTTTCGATCATGCCATTGATTGTGATGGTTGCTACGTGAATACCATGTGGCTTCAGCTCCTGAGCCAGACTATAGCACAAACTACGTACCCCGGCTTTTCCAATAGACAAAGAGGCAAACTCATGATATGGCTTCAAGGCCAGTCCCCCTCCGGTTATTAAAATGCTTCCGGATTTGCGCTCCTTCATACCCGGCATCACCGCCTGTGCTGCTATTAAAGCGCCTCCCACATTGATCTTAAAGTCTCGCAGCATGTCGTCGTAAGCCAGTGCACTTGGGCTGGCTGGATTAAGCACCGAAACATTGTAGATCATCACTTCCGGAGTTCCATGCTCATCAAGTAGCTGGGTCAGAGCCGAACCCAAAGAATCGGGATCGCCAACATCGGCGGGATAGGAATAAACTAGAACATCGGTGCTTCCTAGCTCGGACTTGTAAGTTTCAAGCGCTTCTGAACGACGGGCCATTTGAGCAATAGCAAACCCTTGACTGGCAAATTTTCTGGCGATGGACAAACCCATTCCAGGCCCAACACCAATCACCAAACATAGCTTTGACATGACTGCTTTGTTTATATTTTAATAAAGATCTTCTTCTTATAAAGAAAGTAACACATATACCAGAAAATAGCCAATACCAAAAATGAATTTGTGATGGCCATCACTGATTCCGGTATACCAAGCATTCCTAAAAAACCATTATTGAAAGCTCTGACATTATCAACCAACCACCGATGTCCAATGGTTTCAGCAAACAGATAAATAAAGATCGGATTCATACCTACAATAATAAAAAAGGTAGTCCACTTTTGCACTTTTTTTACATCCACCAACCAGTAGAGAAAAGCTAAGGTCAACAAGCACCAACCGCCCGATGCAAATACAAATGAAGTGGTTGCGATACGTTTTACTATGGGGGTGATCTGTAATAGATCCAGGCCATAGCCAATCACCAAACCAATGACCCCAGCAATTACAAATGTTTTTATTCTTTCCTGAGCACCTGTTTGCGAAAGTAATAATTTACCACAAACAGCACCCCAAATGGTATGGGCTGCGGTAGGAAGGCAATTGATCGTCACCCAGCCCCCACCATCATTTAGTTTGCCCATCAATACCATATCCATCCAAGAGCCGAAATTTTGGTCCATGACAAAAGGGCTGGCCGGGTCGTAGGCACGGTACAATATCTCAGTGAGCACTAAAAAAATGCCTGAAGCGACAAGCTGCCATTTGATTGCATATCGCATCAAAAGGAAGGTGACCAAAACGGTAAAAGATAGTTGTGTAAGCACGTTCCATAATTCCCATACCAGTTTGCCGCTGTAGACAACATGCAACCCGGTACCCAACAAAAACAGAATACCGCACCGAGATAATATATGTCTAAAAGATTGCCCCCAGGTAGCCCCAGCTGCCATCCGTTTTTTCAAAGAGAACGGCATGGCAACCCCAACAATAAACATAAAGAAAGGCTGGATCAAGTCCCAAAAGCGAAGGCCATTCCAAGGGTGATGATGGAATTGTTTGAAAATAGCTGCCCCAAAAGTGTCGGTCTCAAAAAAGTCTGTAAACGCATGGTACACCAAAGCCGCTTCGGCTATTAATAAAAACATTGTGATCCCACGGAATACATCCAATGAGATCAATCGATTATTGGGAAGTGAGGCTGGCTCCATGATGTAAGGGCTATATTTCGTATGTGGATACTAAATCAATATAGAGTTATGAACCGAGCAATGCAATTTTGTTCATAGTTCCTTGTTCTTAGTTCCTTGTTCTTAGTTCTTGGTTTTGCGTATTAGCACATTATCGCCTTACCACATTATCCTATTAGCAATTCATTTTCCATTTTCTTAACTTGACCGCTCACCATAAACTCAATCAAATGAAGGTCCTTAACTTAACTAGTTTCGCTTCTGTTTTCGCCATACTTCTCTTGTCTGCCTGCAATCAACCCAAAGCCAGCGAAGAAGCTACTGAACCTTTGGTGGAGGAAGCAATGCCAGCTGAAACGCCTGCGATGAATACTTTAAGCCAGGAAGAAATTGACCAAGGCTGGACCTCCTTATTTGATGGGAAATCAGCCGATCATTGGCGAGGTTATCTAAAAGAGTCCTTTCCGGCCAAAGGTTGGATGATCCATGACGGCGTGTTGGTGCTTCATAAAAATACGGGTAACGAAGAAAATTGGGGAGGAGATATTATAACTAAGGAGCAATATGAAAACTTCGAACTTTCGCTGGATTTTATGCTTACTGATTCCACTAATAGCGGCATCCTCTATATGGTTCAGGAAAAAGAGGGTGATCCTATCTATTACGGTGCCCCGGAATACCAATTGCTGGATGACGCGTTGTACTTGAGTCTAGGAGAAAATTCAATAAACGACAAACAGAAGACCGCCAGTAACTACGATATGGAGGCGCCATCTGGTGATCATTTGAAACCAATGGGAGAATGGAATGTGGCCAAGATCCTGGTGAATGAAAAACATGTGGAACATTGGCTAAACGATGTCAAAGTACTTGAGTACGATCTTGGATCAGATAAATGGAACCAACAATTTCAAAATAGCAAGTTCGTTGACTGGCCTTATGCTAAAATAACCAAAGGCCACATCGGGCTGCAAGACCATAACCATGAGATCAAGTTCCGGAATATTAAGATCCGGAACCTATAAT
>JBPCUG010000357.1:0-5073 GCA_051011275.1 Cyclobacteriaceae bacterium
GGGTTATTGTATGCAGGTACAGAAACTGGTATGTACATTTCTTTTGACGACGGAAGTAGTTGGCAGCCTTTTCAATTGAACTTACCTATCGTGCCAATCACAGATCTGACTACAAAAAATAACAATTTGATCGCTGCGACACAGGGGCGAAGCTTTTGGCTAATCGATGACCTTACACCCTTACATCAATTGACACCGGCAGTTGCGGCAAGTGATCAATATCTGTACCGACCGTTGGACAGCTACCGTATGGGAAGCCCCAGCTTTGGTCCGGCTCCAAAGAATGCCGGACAGAATCATCCCGGAGGAGTTATGTTTCATTATTTTCTTAAGGAAGCGCTGGATTCAACCGCTGCAGTTACTCTTGAAATCTCAGAATCTAGTGGTGAATTGATAAAACAGTTTACCAACAAACCGAACAAGGAAAAGAAAGACGAACAGCTTGCTACTGAAAAAGGAATGAATCGCTTTGTCTGGAATATGAGGTACCCAGATGCAGAGAAGTTCGATGGCTTGATCTTTTGGGGTAGTGGATTAACCGGTCCAAAGGCAGTCCCTGGTGAATACAAAGCTAAACTAACGGTAAACGAAGTTACTATGGAAACTGATTTTAAGATATTGGCTGATCCAAGATCAAAAGCCACTATGGCTGATATGGTAGCTCAGTTTGATTTTCTGATTGAGGTTAGAGATAAACTAACGGAGACCCACCAAGCTATAAAGTTAATGCGGGAAGTCAAGAGCCAGTTGTCGTCAGTAAAAGAAAAAATAAAGGAGGACGAAAATATGAATGAGATCGGAGCCGAAGCTGACAGCTTAACCAATAAGATGGATGTAATTGAGAAAATGCTTTATCAAACTAAAAATCGCAGCCGGCAAGACCCCTTAAATTTTCCGATTAGGCTTAATAACAAATTAGCTGGTCTAAATCAAGCAGGATTCGGCAACAATAGACCTACAGATCAGGCACAATCGTTCAAGAAAGAAGTGACGGAAAAGATTGACTTGGAACTGGAAAAGTGGAGAAAGATATTGGAGCAGGATATCCCGAGATTTAATGAATTGGTAAAGTCCAAGGGGGTAGACGCGGTAACTGCGGCGCCGGTGGTTTTGCCGAATCCATAGCCGGACTATATGTAGCCACTTACTTTGTAGGCAACTATACCGACCCATTCTTTGATAATAATGCCCCATTTATGTATGGCTCCGGTGCTGGGTAGTAGCCATGCATCTGGAGTAAATTTTCGGTCATATGTGTAAAAGTCCGCACTGAATTGATCAACCTCCAGGCCCACCTTTTCAAAACAGGCAGAAGCTCGTCGCATATGAAAAGCCGAAGTGATTAACACTACACTTGGATCCTTGGTTTGTTTTTGTATTAGTGTAGCGCAATTTACGGCGCTTTCGTAAGTATTTCTGCCTTGGTTTTCTATCAGGATGTCCTCATCAGGTATACCGCAAGTTTGAAGAACCATAGCCAGGTTATCCGCTTCTTTCAGTTGATTGTCAATTAGTGTAGACGATCCACCACTGAGTAGGATCTTTTTAATAATGCCTTGATGGTATAGTTGAATTGCATGAGTAGCGCGATCCGCGCCCTTATTAAAATATACTCGATCATGTGGAGTCTTCTGTGTATTGGTAATCCCGGTAAGCACAATCCCCAAGTCATACTGTGCATCTATTTCTTTTATCGGAGTAGGCGGGAGTTCCCAAAGTAGAAACACTTCATTGGCAATGAAACTGTTAGAAAAAAACAGTAAAAGGATCATTCCAGCCCATAGCAGCTTCCTCTTTTTGGTCAGGAGCCCCCATAAAAGCAAGATGATTATAATAGTCAATGGTTGAATAAGGAAATAAAGAGTTTTGGATAATATGAAAAACATACCTTAGGTATTAATAGATACTTTAATTTTGTTCCGATGAAGCGGCTGATAAAGATTGGGCTAAAAATAGGCAAATACCTCCTTTTGACCATAGTCTTTTTGGTATTGGTAATTATTATGATTGGCGGTGGTTTTGGGCCTAAAGAATTCGATCAACAACATCGCTTATATCAAAATGACTTAATGTTGATAGCTCATCGTGGAGTAGCAAGTAAAGCACCTGAAAATTCCCGAGCAGCTTTTAACGCTGCACATAACCAAGGCTTTGACGCAGTGGAAATTGATATCAAAGAGACCCAAGATGGCCATTTTTATCTTTTTCACGACCGAAGCTCTGACCGCCTTTTGAATACCACAATAGACTTATCTGCAACAACTTTAGCAGAGCTGAAGCAATTTCCATTGTACTTTGAGGGAGCTCAGTCCAACCAATATATTCTCTCACTAGAAGAGTTTGGGAGAGAGTTCAGCAAGGATTTTATTGTTTATCTAGATATCAAGCGTCACGGAAATGATCACTATGAGTACTTAGCTAAAAAAATTTGGCAATTTATCTCAACATATGATTTACAAGAGAGGGTTTTTGTGGGCAGTGATTTTTTGTTTACCGTTTATCTGGAATATAACTATCCCCAGGTTCACACCGTGTTCTCGGGGCCAGGAGATAGCACCGCTCACGTTTACCTATGGATTCCCAAAAAGTTTAGGCCTGATTTTATGATTAGCTATGCCGATGAGGTTACCGATAGACACATCGACTGGCTTAGGAAAAACGGGCTGATGAACCGTCGGATGGTATATGGGGTAAATGAAGGTAATTATGATAGATTAATGAAATGGGGGATACCTAAAGTGATGGTTGACCAATAAAGAATCCAGTTTGTCAACCATCAGTTAATTCCCCAAGGGCAGCACTTTTCTACCTAGTACAACGCCTATCTTATAGTACTCTATTTGCTTCATCCAAAATCTCAAATTCCTGGACGGTAATATTGCACTGGTGTGGTTCCTTGGCTGCTACCTGTAGAATTGACAAACTGGCGAAGGGTAAAAAAAACGCATCTGCCACCTGATAACTAACTTGATAACCGATGTCTTGAAGTGAAGCCACAGTGACTCTACTTAACGCATTTCTTCCGGGATCATCATAGCCTGTCATAAGCTCATCATCAAAAGTAGCCTCACGCCAGTGCCCTTCACGGGTTCCTTCTCCACCTGTATTTGCTATGGGTACCATTGTGGGCCCTAACCCCCTTAGGTTACCGTATTCTCGCATAGCATTGGCCCCGGTAAACAAAGGGTCATCGGTACCTGATCCCTGGATCAATCCCAAATGTGACCAAAGAGTTCCGATGCCTAAAACATGCCCCATCTCATGAATAATTACATCGAGGAGTTCCCCGCTATCTTCCATACTTTGAAGATCAGCTGAATCGAACTGCATAATTCCTCGAGCAGGAAGCAGACTACCGGGGCGCACACGAGTAGGGCCGGCTTGTCCTAGTATACCACTGGGGCCATCAATGTCAATGCCGCTGGCGTCGATAACTAGATCATCCACTTGACCAATATCTGTATTGAAAGGCGGCAGATTACCAACAATTACTTCTGCCCAACGATCAGCAGCTCCTTGAAAGATTGCCTGCTGACTGGCTGTAAGCCCTCCCAGGAATCGCACCTTGATTTCAAATGGTTTGGCGGTTGGCGCTGGTTGTGCGCTAGTCTCTACCGATAGGCTCCAGGAATTAAGGATGCCACCATCAAATGACGCTTGATCTTCAATTCTCAATTTCCATTTTCCGTTGACCGCAGTTCCTTTAAAATCAGATAGTTGACCCTCCGGACGGAAAGTTCCGCTAAAAGGTGCCATTGCCCCGGCAATTGGTTCTGCTGCATTATCGTCAAAAGTAGTTTCATTGAAATCATCTTGACTACCTCCTTCACTTTCTACCAGGACTACTTCGGTACCATCTGGGCCAATTAATAGGATCCTAAGGTCGTTGGTATAGGTATGTTGAATTGATAAAGATACTTGCAAGATATCTACAACAACATCATCCATTCCCTGAACATCGATCTCCGATTCCACCGAATTAGGTAAACCGGAATCAATGACCTGAGGAGTTTGATTGTGAAAAACAAAGGGTCCGGTTTGAGGTTCTTCATGATCCGTAGCGATCTCAATTTCCCATAAGTTAAGAGCGCCTCCATCCTGCAATGCATTGTCTATAACCTCCAGAGACCAGGTGCCATTAGCGTCTTCGTCATTGAAGGCATTCAACGAACTTTCGGGACGAAAATCTCCTTGAAACGGGGCACTTCCCGCACTCACTGGAGTAGCAGCTTGATCATCAAGCGTCGTATTGTCAAAATCATCTCCTGATCCTCCACGATGGGTAACAAGCTGAACAGATGTACCAGTCGGCCCAATTAATCGAACCCTTAGATCACTAGTGTAGGTGTGATCGATATCAAGCTTTACATTTACATCCTGGACATTTCCTTGAATGCCACGAGCTTCTAAGACGGATGTAATTTGATTGGGAGCACCAGGATCTATATCAGTGCGCTGGTCGTTTTTAAATCGATAGGTTTTCATGGCTGGTTCTTGTAGAATGACTAGGAATATATGTATTTAATGAATTTTTTGGCAACGGGTAACCTTTTGGGTATAATTTATTGTCAGATGGAAGAGACATTGTATACAGCCTAAGTTTGTAGGAGCTTTATCAAATGATTTTCCCCTTTGCTGTATTCGTTCTGAATGCCATCGATTAGATCATCTATAAAAACTGTTTTTTTTTTGGCAGTGCTTGCTGACATGAATATTGAACAACATTCAGAATGTGTGATCCGGTCAATTCATATTGTTTGGCCACATTTATTTTTACTATCGAGCACAAGCAATTATCATATCCAAAAAAGCCTGGAAGCTTCTCGGATCAATTGAGCGGTGTTCTTTACTTTGAACTTAGCAATAATATTTTTGCGATGCTTGATCACAGTGTGTGAGCTTACAAAGAGTTGGTCAGCGATTTCTCGTGAAGATAGCCCACGACCAATTAATTGTAATATCTGTTTCTCACGAGGGGTGATAAAGCTTTCCTGATGGGTTTCCGAGTTGAGTGCCGGAGAAGGGTGGAACTCACTATCTTTATTGTGCTTGCACCGAATCGCATGCATCAAG
>JBPCUG010000358.1:0-4044 GCA_051011275.1 Cyclobacteriaceae bacterium
TGTCGAATCTTCATGCTTCAAAGACTAAAAGAAATGTATTTATCGATATCCTCTGGTCTAACCGGCTATGGCAAAGTTTCGCCTAAACTGATATCACCTAGGTCGCAACCGATCCTCCTCAATACTGGTGATGATCTTTTTTACTTGCCCCTTAAGTTTCGCTACTAGTTCCGATTGCTGATCAGTCAAGTCCCTCACCTCATAAGGATCATCTTTCAAATTGTACAACAGCGTCCTTTCAAGCCCTTTGTCAGTGATCAGTTTCCATTCATCATCCCTAACAGCATAGCTAAAGCCCTCCGGATCATCAAAAGGCCTGGTCTCGAATCCCCAGAATAAAGGTTGTTCGCGAACCAAATCTTTTCCATTGAAGATCGGTGAGAAGTCAATGCCATCCAACACCCGATCTGCTGGAGTTTCAATGCCGGTGATGGCGCAGATGGTAGGCAGTAGGTCGTAGCCGTGCAGGGGCACATTTGAAGTCGAACCTGCCACCACTTTCCCTGGATAACGAATAATGCAGGGCACTCGGATCCCTCCTTCAAAAAGGTCTGCCTTGCGACCTCGCAATCCACCGGTACTACCGTATAAATTTACTTCCCACCAATACCGCCACTGGGTGGTTACCGGTCCGTTGTCGCTGGTAAAGATCACTATGGTATTATCAACCAAACCCTCCTCCTCTAGTTTTTGCATCAGTTGTCCTACTTGATAATCTAAGTGTGTTACATTAGCATAGTACTCGCCTGGTCCACGATCAGCTAAGTTTTCTAAATCAATTTCACTTTTGGTAAAGTTACTGTACATGGTATTGAAACTATCCGGACTGGCGATCTCGGAATGGACTTCCAAATAAGCCATATACAAAAAGAAGGGCTTATTCCTATCTCGTCCATCCAGCCATTGTATCGCTTCATTGGTAGCTAATTGACCGGCAAACCCATCCACCTCTCCAAGAGCTTCACCATTGCGATAGTAGTTATTTAGATTTTTGTGATGCGGCAAAGCAAAAGCATGAGCGGCCAGCCAGTGATCAAAACCATGTTCTTCGGGCTGCGGCTGCTGCGGGTTACCGAGCCCACCATTTAAGTGCCACTTCCCTCCCAGGAAGGTTTGATATCCATTGGCTTTCAAAAGGGCGGCAATTGTAATTTCTTCTCTATGCAAGAAAATATCCTGGTCCTCCGGGATCCAGCTTTTGATACCTGTGCGAAATGGTGTGCGGCCAGTAAGAAAGCCTGCTCTAGCCGGCGAGCACAAAGGAGAAGGGGCATAAAAATCTGTCAGCAAAAGTCCTTGCTGTGCAAGTCGATCAATGTTTGGGGTTTTGATATCGCGATGGCCGTAGCAAGACAGATCGCCATAACCAAGATCATCCGCCAGAATGAAAACGATGTTGGGAGGAGATTGGGCTACGGCGGTTAAAGTGCTGCCTACCCAAACTATAATTAATGCAAAACGATAAAGTGGATTCATATGAGCAAATTGTATATCCAATAAACGACTTTTTTTTCTAATTGTCAGAAGATCAAATGAGTGTATTAGTGAAGTCGTCATTCCTGACAAGTTCTGAAAGAACGCGATCAGGAATCCCCTCAATGGTCTGCAGCCACTACCTTCCATAGTTTGGGGATTCCGGCTCTTCTCCATAAAATATTGAGGAGCTATGAATTGGGTATTGTTTAAACCATTTTTTGGAAAGAATTCGAGCCGGAATGACACCAATTTTTTTAGTATTTTGCTCAATGGCTCAAGTACGGTTGAAAGCTTAGCAATATTATCTATATTAACGCATGCTAAGCACAAACAGAAAAACCTCCTTAATACTTCTCTCTTGTACCTTGGTTTATTTAACTGCCTGCCAAACCAAAGAGACCAAGACAGAAGCCGCCCCGGTTGACCAACCCAAGCCAGCGGCTATCAGCCTTTCCGGTCGACCCCTTTTCGCTCCCGAGCCATCTCAAAAGCTTTTAGAGCGGTATCAAAAACACCGACAAAACTATCAATCCGATACTACCAATGCCGATCTACTAATTTGGTATGGAAGATTCACCGCTTACAAAGGCGACTATGATGAAGCCATAAACCTATTCACTAAAGGCGTAAAACAATTCCCCAGTGACCCTCGCTTTTTAAGACATAGAGGACATAGATATATTTCTGTTCGAAAGTTTGACCAAGCCATCTTGGACCTGGAAGCTGCCGCCGGATTGATCGAGGGCACCGAAAATGAGATCGAACCAGATGGCATGCCCAATGCTCAGAATATTCCGGTCAGCACTTTGCATGGCAATATCTATTATCACCTGGGTTTGGCTTACTACCTAAAGCACGATTTTGAAAAAGCCCTAAGTGCCTATCAAAAGTGCCTGGCCTCATCAAGCAATAATGACAATTTGGTTTCATCTACTCACTGGCTATACATGATCTCGCGCCGCCTCGGTTGGGAGCAAGAAGCAAAGGCTTATTTAACTCCCATATCCGACACTTTAAAAGTCATTGAAAATAGTGGTTATCATCGGATTTGTTTATTCTATAAAGGTTTGTTTATGGAGGAGGAACTAACTCAAAGCGATGGAAACCAAGCGGCCAGCGATGCCGTCTATTATGGTTTGGGCAACTGGTACTTTTACAATGGCAACGAGGAAAAAGCAAATGAAGTATTTCGAAAGATTTTAGCTAGGGACAGTTGGAATTCTTTCGGTTTTATCGCTGCTGAAGTAGAAATGGAAGGGTCATTTCAAAAATATTAAACAATATTTCTAAATTGAAGGCTCTGAATACGCGAAACCCGGAACTCGAAACACGAAACGAAAATGCGCAATTTCACTATTCTTTTAATTTTCCTTTGTTTATCCTGTCAGCCGCCTGCCTCTGAGCCCGAAGCAACTGACCCAATGCCCAAACCCACCCTTGAGCTGCCTGATAGGCCTAATATCTTGTGGTTGGTAGCAGAAGACCTGGGCCCTTATATCTCTCCATTTGGAGACAGTACTGCCTATACACCTAACCTAGATCGATTAGCAGCACAAGGCGTATGCTTCGACAATTTTTATTCCCCCTCCGGTGTATGCGCTCCCAGCCGTGCAGCCATCGCCACTGGCATGTATCCCACACGCATTGGCGCCAACCATATGCGCACCGGTCCCTGGTATGCTGGAGATGTTCCTGAAGACAGGATTAGGGAATATACTGCCAGGGCCTTACCAGCGGGGCTGACCTCTTATGATGCTATCCCTCCTCCCGAAGTGAAAATGATGAGCGAAGTATTGCGAAGAGCCGGATATTATTGCACCAATAACGCAAAACAAGACTATCAGTTCCGCAAGCCGGTCACCGCTTGGGATGAGAGCAGCAAGGAAGCCCATTGGAGAAAGCGAGCTCCAGGACAACCGTTTTTCTCTGTTTTCAATTTTGAAGTCACTCACGAATCCCGGATCTGGAACAAAGCTGAGGACTCCTTATGGATCGATCCATCCAAACCAATACCCATCCCGCCTTACTTGCCAGATACTGAAGTTGGCCAAAAGGATGTGCGCCGAATGTATTCCAATATCATGGAAATGGATCATCAGGTAGGTGAAGTGTTGGATCAGTTAGAGGAAGACGGTGAACTGGAAAATACCATCATATTTTGGTACACTGATCACGGAGGACCCCTGCCCCGAATGAAGCGGTTGCTCTACGATTCAGGTATTAAGGTACCAATGATCATTCGTTTCCCTGGCGAGCAAATGGCCGGCACCCGAAATGATGACCTCCTTAGTTTCATCGACTTCGCTCCCACTGTAATGTCATTAGCTGGCATCAATCCTCCGGTTTATCTAGATGGGCAGGCCTTCTTAGGAGATTATCAAGCGGAAGAAAAAAGGAAGTACATCCATGCTGCGGCAGATCGTTTTGACGAAACCTACGATACCAACCGGGCTGTTAGGGACAAACAATATAAGTACATCAGGTATTACCAAACGGATTTGCCGATGTTTCTGCATGTCGACTACCGGGACCAAATGGCCATTATGCAAGAACTGTATCGGCTTCGGG
>JBPCUG010000359.1:0-3323 GCA_051011275.1 Cyclobacteriaceae bacterium
GGTTTTTCGAGGTGTGGTCAGATACAATACGATATGCTGAAAGCAAGGAAGTGAAAATTGGAATCGAGAATTGCCCTATGCTGTTTACCAATGACGAATGGCCTGGGGGTAAAAACCTTGCTACCAGTCCTGCAATATGGCACAAAATGTTTGCAGAGGTTCGGAGCGATTTTTTTGGATTGAACTACGACCCCTCCCACATGATCTGGCAACACATGGATTACTTACAACCGTTGACGGATTTCGCTGGAAAACTATTTCACATTCACGCAAAAGATGTGCGCATCGATATAGACAAGCTCAATGAAGTAGGGATTATGGCGCCACCTAACCAATGGCATACTCCTAAATTGCCCGGATTAGGTCAAGTGAACTGGAGTGAGTTTTTTACTAAACTAGCTGGTGTTGGCTATGATGGTCCCATTTGTGTGGAAGTGGAGGACCGTGCTTTCGAGGGTTCTTTGGAAAAACGCAAAGCAGCGCTGGTGCAGTGCCATAGTTACTTAAGGCAATTCATTCCTAAAAATTCATAACCGGACCCCAAACCGAATTGGTCTATCCTAATTTCTACTAGTCCGAACTTACGTTAAGCCTTCCATAGGATATTTTACTATATTAGGCGCAAACTGATTTCAAATCAAATTTAGCTTATGGAGGCACTAGTTCATTCACCATATTGGCCTTTCGCCATTTTGTTTTTGGGAATTGCTGCGGTGGTAGTAATGATATCAAAATTCCGGATGCACCCGTTTATTGCTCTGATGATTGCTGCGATAGTAGTAGGATTGATCTCAGTAGAGCTTCCAGGAATCGGCGATAAGCACCACTTGGTGTGGGCCGTAGAATTACCCATGATGGAGTTTGGTACCGTAGCCGGCAAAATCGCTTGGGTGATCGCATTAGCTGCCATAATCGGCACGGCTATGATGCAAAGCGGGGCAGCTCAAAGGATCGTGAATTGGCTGATCAATACGCTTGGTGAAAAGCGTGCACCAATTGCTCTCTTAATCAGTGGCTTCGTATTGTCTATCCCAGTTTTTTTCGATACCGTCTTTTTTTTATTGATCCCTCTGGCTATTGCGCTAGCCCTTAAAACCGGCAAGAACTATGTACTCTATGTAATGGCTATGGCCGGTGGTGCCGCGATTACTCATAGCATGGTACCTCCTACCCCCGGCCCTTTGATCATGGCTGAGACCCTGAACCTCGATCTAGGTTTAACCATCCTGGCTGGATTGGCTTCAGGACTGGTACCGGCATTGGCAGTGCTGTGGATGGCAAAAAGAATGGAAGCCAAATTGCATATTCCAGTGAGGGTAGCTATGAGCAACCCCAGCGAAGACCAACCTGAACCTTCCCTGATCTTATCAATACTACCGGTGGTCATTCCTATTGTACTGATCAGTTTGGTTTCTATTACTGAGATCCTCGCCGGTCAGGTCCCTGCGTGGATGGCTTTTTGGGGTAACAAAAATATTGCCATGACAGTGGGAACTTCTTTAGCGCTTTGGCTCTGGTTGAGACAAAAGCAACTTGGGGGTCGCGAACTTTGGGAAGCAGTAGGCAAGCCCCTGGAAATCGCGGGGATCATCATACTAATTACCAGCGCCGGTGGTGCGTTTGGAGCTATGATCAAGCACAGTGGTATCGGCAGTGCGATTGAGACAGCAACAGAAAGTTTTCACATTTCGTACCTGGTTCTGGCCTGGTTAATTGCCGCAGTTATGAAAACAGCTCAGGGCTCAGGGACCGTTTCAATGATCACCACTGCTAGTATTATGCTCGCCTTGATGGGCACAGGGGTGGATATACCCTATCACCCCATGTATATCTTACTAGCCATAGGATTTGGGTCGTTGTTTATTTCCTGGATGAACGATAGCGGCTTCTGGGTAGTAGCAAAGATGAGCGGCTTCACTGAAAAAGAAGCATTACAAACCTGGACGGTATTGCTGGCCACGTTGTCAATCGTCGGTCTAGCACAGGTGCTGCTGATGTCCTGGGTCTTACCATTTAACTAGCAAACAATACAACCATGCGTATTATCATCTTTGGCGGCGCCGGATTTTTAGGAAAAAAGTTGGCCACTGAACTATTGCGCCGAGATAAGATTTCCGTAGCAAGCCAAACGGGACAGGAGGTCACCAAACTAGTGTTATTTGATAAGACCAAAGCCCATGGACTGCCGGAAGATCCCAGATTGGAGATATTGGAGGGAGATATTTGTGATCCAAGTTCGCTCCAAACCATATTGCAGAAACCAGCTGATGCCATCTTTCACCTGGCCGCAATAGTCAGTGGGGAAGCTGAAAAAGATTTTGAACTGGGCATGCGCGTAAATTTACATGCTACACTCAATCTGCTAGAGTTTTGCCGCACTCTTCAGCAAAAACCTATATTTGTATTTGCCAGCAGCTGTGCAGTTTTTGGAGGTGAGCTAAGTGAAACTATCTACGACCATACCACTCCTACTCCTAAAAGTTCATATGGTACGCAAAAAGCAATGACTGATCTTTTGATCAACGACTATAGCCGGCGTGGGTTTATCGATGGTCGAGCATTGAGATTGCCTACCATTGCAATACGTCCTGGCAAACCAAACGCCGCTACATCTTCATTCGTTAGCTCTATCATCAGAGAGCCATTAGTGGGAAAGCCTGCAAACTGTCCTGTAGCACCTGAAACAAAAGTTTGGATCTTGTCGCCAAGGAGGGTAACTGAAAGCTTTATCCACGCAATGGAGCTTAACGCGGCCGATTTAGGGACCAACAGAGTTATAAACCTACCGGGATTGACTACCAGCGTAGCTGACATGGTGCATCATCTTGATAAAATTGGTGGCAAAGAAGCGGCCAACTTAATCGATTGGCAACCTGACCCATTCATTCAAAGCATAGTATTAACCTGGCCGCCTCACTTTGTTACCCAGCGGGGCTTGGACCTTGGATTCAAACATGACGCGTCTGTAGCTGAAATTATCCAATCACATATTCAAGAAGAATTATCATGAGCCAAAAAGTAGCTATTGTAACCGGAGCAGGTTCGGGAATTGGACGAAGTGCAAGCCTGGCACTTTTGGAATCAGGTTTTACAGTTGTATTGGCTGGACGACGACTTGAATTGTTAGAGCAAACTGCTGCTCAAATGTCTGATCCATCTCGTTTACTAATAGTGCAAACTGATGTGACTGATCCTGCATCGGTTCAAAACCTGTTCCTCAAAGCTAAAGATGCCTTCGATCGACTGGACCTACTATTCAATAATGCCGGCATCAATACTGGTGATGTATTATTGGAGGACTTGGACTTTACACAATGGAAAGC
>JBPCUG010000360.1:0-2601 GCA_051011275.1 Cyclobacteriaceae bacterium
GCAATCTATTTTATCTAGATTTTTCGCATTATTTAAGGTGCTTTGCTTCTCAATTCTGGATTGATAACCAGGCAGCTCAAAATACCCATCTATTCCAAACCTTTTCTTTTGATAGCCGTTTCTACTACAGGAAAACTTTAGAAATGATAAAAGTTTCCGTAGTTTTCCGCTGTAAAAGCTGATTTTTTGGACACTCGAGAGAAGATAATAGAGAGCACATCAAAACTTTTTATGAAATACAGCATAAAAAGTGTCACTATGGACGACATTGCTCGCAACATGTCCATTTCCAAAAAGACTATTTATAAGTATTTTAAGGATAAAGATGCCTTAGTTGAGGCGGTGACTAAGGCCATGCTCTCTTGCGACGGCGAGGAAATGGAGAGGATAAAGAGTAGATCGACAAATGCTATTGAGGAGGTAGCTTTGATCTCTAGTTTCCTTCGCTCCCATGTTAATGAGATCAACCCTTCTTTGCTATACGATTTGGAGAAGTATCATGGAACAGCTTGGAAGATCTATCTGGAATATAAGCACGATGTATTCATTCAATCCGTGATAGACAATATTCAGAGGGGGGTAGAAGAAGGGCACTTTAGAAAGGATGTAAATCCGGAAATACTAGGTATCCTTCGCATGGAGGAAATACAAATGGCGATGGATAACAAGTTTTATCCCAGAGATAAGTTTGACTTTCGCCAAGTTCAAATACAATTATTCGAACATTTCGTTTACGGCTTATTAACCAAAGAAGGAAGGCAATTGCTTGAAGAATTGCAAAACAAAAATGAAACTGATGAAACCACTGTGCATCGCCATAGTTTGTAGCTTAATTGCTTGGTCGCCGGTTATGGGCCAAGCACAAACCGAGGCTGAAATTTTTTCCTTAACTGATTGTATAGAGTTTGCTTTCCAAAATAGCTTGGGAGTAAAGAATGCAGTTTTAGAGATGGAAAGTGCCGAAGCAAAAGTTGGCGAGACACTGTCTGACGGGTTGCCCCAAGTCAATGGTGTCATAGATTATTCCAACTACTTTAAAATACCCAACCAGTTTTTACCATCGATTATTTTTGATCCTACGGCTCCGGAAGATTCTTTTACCCCGGTCCCTTTCGCTCAAAAATACAATGCTTCGGCAACCATCAACTTATCTCAGATGGTTTTTGACGGTTCTTATTTTGTTGGCTTGAAGGCTGCTCGCACCTTTAGGGAGCTTTCCAGCAAAGATCATGTAAAATCGAAAGTAGACGTAGTGGAGATGGTATCTAAAGCCTATTACACTGTTTTGGTAAGCCAGGAGGGCTTAGATCTCGCTCATAACACTTATAGTCGTTTAGACTCTCTCTTGCGTGAAACCACCATCATGTATGAGAATGGTTTTGCAGAGAAGATCGACGTAAATAGGATAACTGTACAATTCAATAACATCAAAGTTCAACAAGCACAAAGCTCCGAATCGCTTAAGTTGTCTTATCAATTGCTCAAATATCAAATGGGTATGCCTCTTAGTCAACCTCTCAAGTTACAAGAGACTATTGAAGATGTAAGATGGCAATTGGAAGATTACAATCTGGAAAAGTTTGACTACTCTAATCGGATTGAATTTAGTCAATTGGAAACCAGCCGCGATCTGGCGCAGCTGGATTTAAAAAACAACCAAGTACAGTATCTCCCAAGCCTTGATCTAATTGCCAGTTTGGGGTCGATCACTGCTACCAACCAGGGTGACCAACTCACAGACTTTAATGATCGTTGGTTCGGCAGTGGCTTATTTGGTTTTACTTTCAACCTGCCCATTTTTGATGGCTTGCGTAAGAGCCACATTATTCAGCAAAATCGTACCCGCCTGGCTCAAATTGACAATCAATTTCTGGACTTGAAGAACGCTATTGATCTGGAGATCGAGCAAGCCAGCAGCAATCTTGAAGTAGGGATTCAAAATTTAAAGGTTCAGGAAGAAAACATGTTGCTGGCTGAGGAGGTTTTCAGAGTAACCAAAATAAAGTATCAGGAAGGAATTGGTTCCAACCTTGAAGTGGTTGAAGCCGACTCTGATTTCAAGGAGGCAGAAACAAATTACTTCAACGCTTTGTATGACGCTTTAATCGCAAAGGTTGAAATGGAAAAGGCACTAGGAACGTTATTAGATAACCACACCACACCATGATCAATTGGAAATATAGCTTAGTAGCAATTGTATTTGCTCTGGCAAGCTGCCAAGAGGATGAACTGGCCGCAAAAAAAACTCTTTTAGCTGAAAAGAGCTCCCAACTTACTGATCTTCAGGCTGAAATAGAACAACTCGAGACCGATATTATGGAGTTGGATTCAACCTTTAAAAATGGGGCCGGAGCCATCTTGGTTTCAATGATTGATATTGAACCAACCTACTTTGAACATAAGATTGAGATCCGAGGCGAGGTGGCTTCACGCAAAAACGTAACCGTTAGCGCGGAGACCATAGGTAGGGTACTAGCTGTAAATGTTAAAGAGGGAGCTACTGTAAAAGCAGGTCAGACGCTGCTTCGTCTGGATGCTGAAATTTTAGAAAACAATATTGCGGAATTGGAAACTGCTTTAGATCTGGCAACCACGGTTTAC
>JBPCUG010000361.1:0-4350 GCA_051011275.1 Cyclobacteriaceae bacterium
CAGTAGTAGAGACATCGTTGCTAGAAATATCCGCTTCCACTCTTATTTCACGTTTGCCATCCTGATGATTGATAGCGATAACCCCTTTATCCAATCTGAAGTCTGCCACCTCGCTTAATGGATAAGAAGCGCCCCCTGGTACTCGGATCCGCATATCCTCTAACTTGCTAATTGCAGAACGATCAGCTTGATCATACCTTACCCAAACTTTCACTTCATCCTCCCCTCTTTGCAACCGTTGGACCTCCACACCATAAAATCCTTGTCGTACCTGACCAATCACTTGTTGCAAATTCAAGCCAATCAGTTTGGCTTTCTCCTTGAGCTCCAATTTTACCTCCCTTAATCCCTCTTGCTCATTGTCGATCACATCTCGTAATTCAGGCAACTCAGCCAAGGCTTCCTTCAACGCATTTTTAGCTGATTCCAATTCTGAAAAATCACTACTGCTTAGGGAAATTGAAACCGGCTTCCCGAACGGAGTAAAAGCGGAGTATGAAAGTTTCTTTGCTTCCGGAACATCCCCAACCTGCTTTCTGAATGCTTCTTGTATCTCCAAACTTCTCACACCTCTGGTCTCTCCATCCAGCATCACAATATTCAGACTTCCTTGATGACTCATGGGGCCCACTTTTTTCTCGACCTTTAGTATGGTTTGATTGTCATCAGTTCTTCGTTCGGTGAAGTCCTCGTTTACCTGCCAAGCCGCCGCTTCGATAATGTCAAGCTGCTCTTTGGTCAAGCGCTCATTGCTACCGGGAGCCATTTCCAGGCTAACTAAAATATTATCGGAATCGATATTGGGGAAGAAGGTAGTTTTAACTAGTCCTCCTCGAATGGCTCCAATAGACAGGACAAAGAAAGACAGCGCCACCATCAAGCTAAAAGCTTTGTGGTGCAGCACAAAACGAAGCACCGGAGCATATAATCTGTCTCTCATGCCGATCATCACTCCATCCATATATCGCTCAAATTTATTGGACTTGAAACCTCCTCTCAAAGCCCAGGAATGGGCTAAATGTGAAGGAAGGAACGTAGCTACTTCGATCACCGAAATCCCAAGTGTAACGATCACTACGAAAGCAATGTCGGAGAAATATTCGCCTAAAATGCCATCCAGAAAAAAGAACAAAGAAAAGGCCACCATAGTGGTGAGGATAGCCATGATAACCGGCGGCATTACTTTCATAGTACCATCGATAGCTGCTTGTAGCGGCTTCTTGCCCCGTTCAGCCTCCTGGAATATACTCTCGCCTACCACCACTCCGTCATCGACCAGAATCCCGATCACTACTATCATACCAAAAAGGGAAAGAATATTTATCGTAAGGTCATAAGCCGGAGCAATTATGAACATACCTAAGAAGGACAGCGGGATCCCCAGCGCCACCCAAAAGGCCAGCCTAAGATTAAGGAACACGGCCAGCAGCAAAAAAACCAACATGGCACCGATCAACCCGTTCTTAGTAAGGACCTGAATACGTTGGACCAATGGAACTGTACCATCTCTTATCAAGGTAGCCTGAACCACCTGGTTTTCCTGATTAAACGCCTCGATATAATTATTGATGTAATCAGCCGCAGAAAGGATATCTTCATCCCTGGTGGTATTCACGGTAACCGTTACCGACCGTTGCCCATTTATGTAACTTTGCGCAGGACTGTCTTCCCATTGGTCCTTTACTTCGGCCAGGTCGCGTATCCTTACTACCTTACCATCCGCATTTGATTTCACCACTATGTCCATCAGCCCCTCGGCATAGTATTGCTTGGTTTTGGCTCGTATCGACATCTCCTCATGGCTGCCTTTAATGGTGCCGCCGGTAACCTCCAGGTTGGCATTGCGAACAGCCTGACTTACTTCCTCAAAGGTGATTTGATAAGCCCGCATATCGTTTTCCCTTAAGCTTACTTCAATCTCCTCCTCAGGAAACCCATCTAAGATCACTTTGGAGATACCGGGAACAGCCCTCATGTCGTTCTCTACTTTACGAGCATATTTCTTTAACTCCTTTAGTCCCACATCACCACTAATGGCAAAGCTGGAAGCAAAATTCACCACTTCTTGTTTGTAAATGACCGGAGGCTCCATTTGATCAGGGAATGAACTAATGCGATCTACCGCATTCTCTACATCTTCAAAGACCTGGTTGAGATTGGCATTGGTTTCCAATTCCACGGTGATCAAAGCGCGATTTTCGTTGGAGACCGAAGTCACTCTATCGATCCCGGAAATACCCTTAAGGTTGTCCTCGATCTTGAGCACGATACCTTCTTCAATCTCCTCGGGAGAGGCACCCAAATAGACAGTCTCCACGAAAATAAACTGTACCGATGCTTCAGGGAAAAATGAGGATTTCAAACTTTTGTAGCCAAAGAATCCAAAGATCACGAAAAGGATCATCCCCAGGTTAACCATAACGGGGTACTTAATAAAAAAAGTGATGATCTTTTTCATAACCCGATAGCTTGATATGGTTTCACAGGTTGTCCCAATAATGTGCTTTCCAGAGATTCGTTCACTACTAACTGCTGATTCTCTAGTCCGCCCACAATTACACTATCCTCTTGCCATTGCATCACTTTCACCGGCTGCAAAGCCACAGCAGAATCCCGAATTACATAAACCTGGTCTTGTCCGACTAGCACATTTCGTGGCAATTTGAATGAATTTTCAAAACTCTTGGTAGCAATTGAACCACTTAAATACATACCTTCCTTTAACTCACTGGTTTTAAGTGATATAAATGCTTGAAAACTTTGAGTAGAAGGATCTACAGCATCACTGATCCGGATTACTTTTCCGGTCCAACTTCCAGGAACATCAGCGGAGCGTAAAGTGACAACGTCTCCTTGCTTAATGTTTTTTAATGCACTAATACTGAGCGATGCTTCCAGCTCAAATTCACCTTCGTTTATAAACGATCCCAACTGTTGACCCACTCTCACCAAGGCGCCAGGGTTCACATTTGATTGCGACACCGAGCCATTAAAAGGCGCTCTTATACTGTACTTGGCTAGCCTCGACTCCGCGCTTTTAATCGTGTAATAAGTGTTGTAAATATTGCGAGCAGCAATAAAGTATCGTTCTTTTTCTGAAGCCGGCTCCGGCAATGGTTGCAAGGTATTATTAATATCGAATTGTGAAAGATACTCCTGCCAAGTTGGATAGCTGTCGGGAAAGTCAAACTTAAGATCTGAGATCAATTGCGTAATCAGATTAAGTAAGTTGCTTTTTTGTGAAATAAGGTCCAGTCTCGCTTCATCATTGTTAATTACTAACAAGGTCTCTCCGCGGTTGTATCTGGTCCCTGGTTTGAATGGCTTTTGCGTTTTCAGCAAAACTCCTCCTACTTCGGCAAAAATTTCGATCTTGTCCTTGGCGTTCAGTCTTCCGGTAAAATTGACGGCGCCGGGCACCTCTTGGTTGGTCACTTCGATCACCCTTACCGATTTCATCGATTTTGGCGGCTCTTTTGGCGGCTCTTTTGATCCGCTTGTCAATATTCGAGTAAGGCCAAATGCTCCAAGCAGAATGACCACTCCAAGAACACTGATCAATATTTGTCTTTTATCCATGTTTGGCTAATTATCAAGTTTTAAATGGGCAGTTAATAAGTCTTTTAAATGTTTGCTCAATCTTTTTTGATGGATCTCATTGAAGGACCCATCTTTATTGATTCCCGCTTTACCGAAAAATTTAGCTGAAATCATTGGGGAGTTAATCATTTGAAAAATAGTGCCAATAAAAGTGCCCATAGTCATTTCGGTATCGATCTTACGAAAGGCTTTCTTCTCTTGGCCTTCCTCGAGGAATAACTTCATTTCCATTGCGCTTGTTTTTATCATCTCCGCAAATTTCTTTTGTATCCCTGAACGATGACTCATCGACAATTGCCTATGAATGATCTTATGTATGTTGGGCCGGGTCAAAATACTGGTTACATAGAAATTGATGATCTTTTCCAATCGTTCCCAAGGATCGGCAACAGTTGCATTTAATTGTCGTAAGGTATCCCTCACATAGGAGATGCGGTTGGCAACCATCTCATGGTACAAACCCTCTTTCGAACCAAAATAGTAGGATATCATGGCAATATTAACCCCGGCTTCTTCCGCTATTTTACGAGTTGATGTGCCCTCGTAGCCGGAAACCGCCATTAGCTTTTCAGCCGCTGCCATTAACTTTTCCTTCTTGTCATCCATTATTAATCAATCGATTGATTAATTTAACGGATCAAATGATAAATAGTTTAGTTCACTTAGATTTACTTTGTTGGAATTACAGAAGTCAATGGCGTTTCTCTGTTCTGACTTAAATTCATCAGGCTCTCTTGTTTTGTTTTTCTT
>JBPCUG010000362.1:0-3409 GCA_051011275.1 Cyclobacteriaceae bacterium
AATGCTACTATAAACCTTTTAAATACCGTAGAGGGTATTTCACCGGAGGATGTAAGCAGAATAGAAGGCGAAGCCAAGTTCTTACGGGCTCACTTCCATTTTGAAGGATACAAGTATTGGACGAATATTCCTTATTACACTGAAGCTGACGAGGATTTTAGGAAGTCTAATACTACTGATGCGTTGCCTATGATCGTTGCTGATTTGCAGGCGGCCATCAGTTCTTTGCCAGAATCTCAGGCACAAACCGGAAGAGTAAACAGTTGGACTGCTAAAGCCTATTTAGGCAGGGTGCATATGTTTGCTAAGGATTATGCAAGTGCTCAGTCTATTTTGAGTGATGTCGTTGATAATGGCCCTTATGCTTTGGAAACTAATTTCCATGATGTGTTCTCGGCTGACAATGATAATGGTCCTGAAACTATTTTAGCTTTCCAGGCTTCTTCCAATGACGGAGATCCAAATGGGAATAATGGCAATAGAAATGACCGGCTTAACTTCCCACATGGAGGTAGCCCGTTTGGATGTTGCGGTTTTCACCAACCTTCTCAAAACTTGGTAAATGCCTTCAAAGTAGATGGTAGCGGACTACCTCTTTTGGACGGTTCTTTTAATAATTCGGACGTTGCTGCTTCTGATGCCGTAGATCCTCGTTTAGATTGGACTGTAGGCCGAGATGATGTTCCTTTCCTAGATTGGGGTCTTCACGCTCCTGCTTGGATCAGAGATAGAGCTTGGGCTGGACCTTATAGCCCTAAAAAGAACATCTATGAAAAAGAAAGCGGCGTGGGCAGCCAAGTGGGTTGGGCCAGTTATCAACTGCACTCTATGAACCTTCATATCTTGCGTTATGCGGATGTTCTTCTAATGCTGGCGGAAGCTGAAGTAGAGATGGGTAATCTTGACAGAGCTAAGGACCTAGTTAACATGGTGAGAGCTAGGGCCGCTATAGCTGTACAAGGCCCTGGTGAAGGAGCAATAGAAGTTCCATTGGGAGATGCTAGTGTTACTTGGGCCAACTATCAGATCGGACAATATGCTTCATTTACCGACGCGGATATGGCCCGGGATGCCGTACGCATGGAACGAAGATTAGAACTGGCCATGGAAGGCCATCGCTTCTTTGACCTTCGTCGATGGGGTATTGCAAAGGATGTGCTGAACGCATATGTGGACGTAGAGAAAACCAAGAGAAACTACCTCACAGGTGCAAGTCCTTACGAAGACCGGCATGACATGTATCCGTTGCCAACCGTGCAAATTGAACTATCGCGAGTAGACGGAGAAGACCGACTGGTTCAGAACCCAGGCTGGTAAAATAATAACTGATTGAAAAAAAGAATCCCGAAATCATTTTCGGGATTCTTTTTTTGCCCAATATTTAAAATAGCTTTTGATACATTAATAGATTTGGAAGTATTAATTTTCGGTAGATGAGAAAACAATACCTAGAATTGATATTCATAGTGATGACACTAGCCGCCTGTAACGATGCCACAAATATCAATAATTAGTCTACTGTTAAAGAGGACCCGTTGTTTGTATTGCTAGCAGCGGAAGAAACCGGGATTGATTTCATCAACCAAGTTCAAGATACCAAAGACTTTAACATTCTTAACTACCGCAATTTTTATAATGGAGGTGGCGTAGCCATTGGCGATATCAATGGGGATAGCTTAGTGGATATTTATTTTACTGCAAATCAAAATACCAATAGACTATACCTTAATAAAGGTGATTGGAAATTTGAAGACGTTACAGACAAAGCTGAAGTGGGTGGTACCAAATCCTGGAGCACCGGAGTAACCATGGTTGATATAAATGCCGATGGATGGCTGGATATTTATGTTTGCAATTCTGGCGACATAGGTGGAGGTAATAAAGAGAATGAACTTTTTATTAATAACCACGATGGTACTTTTTCAGAACAGGCATCGCGATGGGGTTTAGGCAGTAAAGGTTTTTCCACCCATGCTTCATTCTTTGACTATGATGCTGATGGCGATCTGGATTGCTACCTGCTTAACAACAGTTTTAGAAGCCCCGATCGTATCGAGTTCTATAAAAAATCGCGCGAAGATATAGATGTAGAGGGTGGTGATAAATTGTTTCGTAATGATGGCAACCATTTTACAGATGTTTCTCAGGAGGCAGGTATCTTCACCAGCGACATTGGTTTCGGATTAGGTGTATCGGTCAGTGATTTGAATCAAGATTTGCTTCCCGACATTTATATTAGCAACGACTTTTGGGAACGTGACTACCTGTACATCAATCGGGGAGATGGTACCTTTTCTGAAGAGTTAGAAACTCGGCTATCCATCTGCTCTATGAATAGTATGGGTGCTGACATTGCTGACCTCAACAATAGTGGTGGCCCTGAGATCATGACCACTGATATGCTGCCACCGGATAATTATCGGCTAAAGACTATGACCCAGTTTGAGCCCACCCATATTGAAGCTATTAAAAACGAGGCCGGCTATCACCATCAAATGATGCAGAATGCACTTCACTTCAATGATGGCAATGCTCAGTTTCAGGAGATGGCATTTATGTCGCAGGTAGCAGCTACCGATTGGAGTTGGGGCGCCTTGATGCTGGATCTTGATCTTGATGGCTGGAAAGATATTTTCGTCAGCAATGGTATTATGAAAGATCTTACTGATTTTGACTTTGTAGATTTTATTGGTGATAAGCAAGAGGTCGAAAAAATAGTGAGTGAATCCAGACAGGTGGATTTTCGAGACTTTTTGCCACACATGCCTTCCACTAAACTTTCTAACTATGCTTTTCTGAATCAACAGGGCAAGGGTTTCAAAAATGATGCTATGGAATTGGGTCTGGCCACACCTTCATTTAGCAATGGCGCTGCTTACGGGGACTTAGATAATGATGGTGACCTCGATCTGGTAGTAAACAATGCTAATATGCCATGCTTTATTTATAGAAATGAGGTTCAGCAAAAAAACAATAATAAGTTTCTAAAACTCAATTTGATTGGTCCTTCAAAAAACCCTTTTGGTATTGGTGCAAAAGTAAAGCTTATCCATGGCGATCAACAGCAAGAGTTACAACACTATTTATCGCGAGGATACGAAAGCTCAGTTGCTCCAGGTCTATTGTTTGGCTTGGGAGAGGTAAAGCAATTGGATTCTCTTATCATCCAATGGCCAGATCAAAGATATCAGGTTTTAACTGGTATCTCTTCTGATCAAACTTTGGTCCTCAACTATGAAGAGAGCATCGAGGGCCCTTTTGAAAGATTTAAAACCTACTCACCTTTATTGGTTGAAACGACAAAGGATATTTTTCCAACCCCGATATGGCACCGAGAAAACACCTTTAATGATTTTGATCAGGAAGGACTGCTTATACGGAAAATTTCTACTGAAGGCCCAAAACTTTT